>JBFLWB010000100.1 GCA_040758155.1 Thermodesulfobacteriota bacterium | reverse complement strand
CCGAACGACCCGCGCAACCGCAGGATCAGCATCATCGTCCAGTACGCGGAGAAGTGACCGGAAGCGGCGGGATCAGACCGCCTAGTGCGTCGAGCCCGGCTCCTGATCGCCGCATTTCGCGCATTCCCCGATGATGTGCAGGTCGATCGATGATATCATCGAGACTCCGTCCACTTTCGACAGCGGGAGCTGCTCGGCGCCGGTGGGCAGCGGGATGTCGAACAATCCGCCGCACCGCGAGCAGTGAAAGTGGGCGTGGGACGCCAGGTCCCCATCGAACCGCGTGGAGCTTCCGTCGCTCGGGCGGATCTCCCGGACGAGCCCCTGGTCCTGGAGAAAGTTCAGGTTCCGGTAGACCGTCCCCAGGCTGATGTTGGGGATGATCCGGCGGGCGTCCTGGTAGATTTTCTCGGCGGTGGGGTGTTCCCTGGTCTCCTGTAGAATGTCGAGGATGACTCCGCGCTGCCGGGTGTTCCGGGTCTTTTTCATGGTGGCTCCTTATGGTGGCGCAAACACGGAACCAGTATTAATACCGAATAATATGAATGTCAAGACGATTGAACGGTGGCCCGGAATCCGCTATAAGGAGAACTTATCGTTGAGGAAAAGGAGGCACGTTTGACAATCCCGATGGCGCTGCCCGTGGTTCCCGCGGCGGCCGGCATTTTCGACACCCAGGTGCTGCAGCATGTTCTGATGGCCGGACCGATCGTCAAGCTGGTCATGCTGATCCTGATCGGCTTCTCCGTGATCTCATGGGCGATTATTTTCATGAAAATAAGGCTCTTTCGCGGGATCGACCGGCTCCAGACCGATTTCGCGCGCGCCTTCGCCGAGGGAAAGGCGCTTCCCGCGCTCTACGAAAAGGCCGAGAAGGGGAAGAAGTGCCCCATGACCGAGGTATTCAGGGCGGGATACATCGAGCTGACGCGGATCCACAGGGAGCGGGGCGAATCGGCGCCGCCGGGCCGGTTCCCGGTGGAGAACGTCATGCGGGCGATGCACAAGACGACCCACGAGCAGGTGGCCGGCATGGAGGACCTCCTCCCGTTCCTTGCGACGACCGGAAGCGCCACGCCGTTCATCGGGTTGTTCGGCACGGTATGGGGGATCATGAACGCCTTCTCGGGAATCGCGACGGCGGGAAGCGCCTCCCTGGCCACGGTGGCGCCGGGTATCGCCGAGGCGCTCGTCGCGACGGCGGCGGGGCTGGTGGCGGCCATCCCGGCGGTCATCGGGTACAACTACTTCCTCAACCGCATCCGCGCGATCCACACGCAGATCGACGGCTTCACCGTGGAATTCATCAACTTCCTCGACCGGAAGATCGAGAAGGCGTGACGCCATGGCCATGATGAGCTCCTCCAGCCGCGCCGGCGACCGCAGGGTCATGGCGGACATCAACGTCACCCCGCTGGTCGACGTGATGCTCGTGCTCCTCATCATCTTCATGGTCACCGCCCCCATGCTCACGCAGGGGGTCGACGTGAACCTTCCGAAGGCCAGCGCGAAGGCGATGCGCAGCGACGAGGAGCGCCTCGTCCTGACGGTGGACGCCAACAGCCGGATCTTCGTGGGGAAACAGCCGGTCGAGTTCAACCGGCTGAGCCCCGTGCTCAAGCAGATCGTCTCTCAACGGGAGGACCGGCAGGTGTTCTTCCGCGCCGACCGCTCCGTCCCCTACGGCTTCGTGGTGAAGGTCATCGCGGAGGTGCGCAACTCCGGGATCGAAAAACTTGGCATGGTCACCGAACCGCTCGAACGATAAGGGGCCGGAGATACAGTTTTCCTTTCCAGGTCCTTCCCCGGCGCCCCTGAAGGGGATGATCGCCGTCTCGGCGGTGTTCCATCTCCTCGTGGGATTCCTTGCGCTGACCGCGGTCTCCCTCCATAAAAACCCGCTCCGGCTCGAGCCGGTCGCGGTCGTCAGCCTGGTCGGCGGCGGGGAGTTCCGGGCGGAGCCGCCCGCCCCCGGGCCGCCCGCCGCGAAGGAAGAGGCGCCGTCGAAAGCCGCGCCGCGGGAGAAGGCGCCCGCGGCGAAGAAGGCCCCGGAGAAAGCCGCGCC
>JBFLWB010000099.1 GCA_040758155.1 Thermodesulfobacteriota bacterium | reverse complement strand
GTCCACTCCCGAGATCCGGGTCGACTGCCCCGACGAGATCAAGTTCCGCGTCGTGAAGGCGGTGGCGGAGGCCGTCGCCCCCAAGGCGCGCGAGGTCATCGACGTCGACGGGATCCGGGCGCTGTTCGACGGAGGATGGGGGCTGGTCCGCGCCTCGAACACACAGCCGGTGATCGTGCTCCGCTTCGAGGGGCGGGACGAGGAGACCGTCCGCCGGATCCGCGAAATGATGGAAACGGCCGTGTCGGAAGCCCGCACCGGGTCCGGGAGGTGACGGTCCTCGAGGCGGCCCTCCTGGGGGCCATCCAGGGGGCGACCGAGTTCCTTCCGGTGAGCAGCTCCGCCCACCTGTTCCTCGCGCAGCATCTCCTGGGCCTGCGGCAACCGGAGCTGGCATTCGACCTCCTGCTCCACCTCGGGACGCTCGCGGCGGTCGTCGTCTTCCTGCGCGGAGAGCTCTTCCAGATCCTCCGCTCCCTGTTCCGGTCCGAGCCCGATCCCTGGTCGGCTCCTTCCGACTGGGGCAGGCGGGACCTGTGGCTGGGGATCCTTGCGTCGATCCCAACCGCCGCCATCGGCTTCGCCTTCCATGACATCGTGGAAACGGGCATCACCCTCCGCGGGATCGGGCTCCGGTACCTGGTCCTCACGACCCTGCTCCTCCTGACGCTTGCCCGGTTCCGCTACAAGGACGAGCCCGACCGGATCGAATGGTGGGAGGCGCTGCTGATCGGGACCGTCCAGGGGCTGGCGGTGTTCCCCGGCCTTTCGCGGTCCGGCTCGACGATCATCCTGGCGCTGCTGCTCGGCATCGGGCCGATGAAAGCCGCGAAGTTCTCCTTCCTTCTGTCCATCCCCGCGATCCTCGGCGGGACGGTGTTCACGATGCTGAAAGGCGTTTCCGGATTGCACGGCGCGGCCGTCTCGACCGCGGGCTTCCTCGTTGCCATGGCGACGGGATACGCCGCCCTGATCCTGGTCGAGGGGCTGGTCGTGCGCGGCCGCTTTCACCGCTTCGCCCCGTACACGCTGGCCCTGTCGGGGCTCTGTTTCTACCTGTATTACGTTTCCTGATCTCCCACTACCCCCATACTCCTCCTGAAATCTGTAGCCTCGGAGACTACAGCAGAACGGGGACGTTCCTCAGAACTTCCGCAGAATGGGGACAGACATGGGGAACGGCATACCGTCCTCGCTTGTAGTCTCTGGGGCTACGGAATACAGGGGGTACATAGGGCGTCTACCAGGAAGGGACGATTACTGAAACCGCGAACGGCAAGGTTCATCGAACTGAGGAACGGAGAAGGGAGGCATACGATGGAGAACGGCAACGGCAACGATGGGACCTCCGTCCTCTGGAACGAGTGGGAACCGGAGACGCTGGCGCGCGCGGCGGAGGAAGGGAAGCTGATCTTCCTCGACATCGGGGCGACCTGGTGCCACTGGTGCCGCGTCCTCGACATGACGTCGCTTGCCGATCCGCGGGTCGTGAGGATGCTCAACGAGGACTACATTTCCGTACGCGTGGATACCGACCGCCGTCCCGACATCAACGAGCGATACAACCAGGGAGGGTGGCCCAGCATGGCGGTCCTCCTGCCGGACGGGAAGCTGCTGACGGGCGCGACGTACCTCCCCGCGGACGCCCTTGCCGGCGTGCTGGAGAAGTGCCGCGACTTCTACCGGCAGGAGAGGGCGAAGGTCGACGATTACATGCGCGCGAACGAAAGCGTCCCGGACGATCCGTCCGCGCCGAGGAAATCGGCGCCGGAGTCCCCTCGTCCGGAGGACCTTTCCCTTGTGAGACGTTCCGTGCTCGCGATGTACGATTCCGCGCACCCCGGCTTCTTCAAGGAGCCGAAGTTCCCCGTCGCGGAAATCCTCGCCTTCCTGCGGGATGCATGGCTCCTGGAAGGGGATGCGGAGATGGGGGACATCCTCCTGAAAGTGCTTCGGACGATGGGCGCGTCCGGGCTGTTCGATCCGGTGGAGGGCGGATTCTTCCGATACGCCACGCGCAGGGACTGGACCGCACCGCACTACGAGAAGGTGCTTTCCGACAACGCGGAACTGCTCTCGCTGTACGCCTCGGCCTACGGGAAGACGGGCGACGCCTGCTTCGCCGGGACCGCAAGGGACATCCTCCGGTTCCTGTTCGGCAGGCTGCACGACCCCGGCACCGGCGCGTTTTTCGGCAGCCAGTGCGCGGACGAGACGTACTACCCGCTGCCGGCGGACGAAAGGGCGCGGCGCCTCCCGCCCTCGGTCGACCGCACGATCTTCTCCGAGTACAACGCGAAGACGGTCTCGGCGCTTGCGGCGGCGCACCGGGCGTTCGGCCCGCCCCGGGGCGACGAGGCGGGAGGGGACTCCCTCCTGGGCAGGGCGGAGCGGCTCGCGGACTTCCTGCGGGAGTCGCTGTGGGACAGGGGGGACGGGCAGGCGCGGTTCCTCGCGCGGCCGGGGGTCGCGGGCGATCCTCCGTGCGGCCTGCTCGCCGACAACGCCGCCGCGGCCGCGGCGCATCTCGACCTGTTCGACGCCACGGGGAAGGAGGGATACCTGCGGTCCGCGGAGGATGCGCTGTCCTTCATCGTCGGGCGCCTGTACCGGGAGGGATCGTCGGGATTCGCCGACAGGATTCCGGCCGCCGGCGATATCGGCCACCTGTCGGTCGAGCTGTATCCGTTCGGCGCAAACGCGACGGCAGCGATGGCCCTCATGCGGTTCGCCCGGGCCGCCGCGCGGGACGACCTGTTCGGCATCGCCGTCCGCGTCCTGTGCGGGCTGTCCGCCGAAGCGGACCGGCGCGGCGCCTTCGCTGCGCCCTACGGCAGCGCCCTGCTTCTTTACCGGAAGGCGAACTAACCGCCAGGATCGAACGCGATCAGCCGTTCCCTTTGCGCCGCGGCGAGCAGTTTCGCGTCGGCGCAGGCGAACACGACATCCTCCTTCAATACCGAACGGAGCCACATGGCGGTGACGAGGTGGACGGCGTCCGCCCCCCGGAGGGAATGCCTCAGGATAGCGTCCTTGATGCCGGGAAGCAGCTCCTCGTCGAATTCGAGGACGAACAGCTTCGCCCAGTCGGCTTCGAACGCGGCGATGAGCTTCCCGAGGGCGCGCGCGGAGAGTTCCTTCATACCGCGCTTCCGGTTCAAGGCAGACAGGATTTCCGGGTATCCCAGCCGGGAGATCGCCGCGTGGCGGTGCTCGGCAAGCAACCGGTCCACGGCATCGGAACCGGGTTCCTCCACATATCGTTTCACCAGCGCGCTGCTTTCGAGGTAGATCATCGCCGCTCCTCGATGATCAGCTCCGACGCTTTTTTCCCTCCGGCAGCCCGCCGGACCGGCCGGAAAGCGGAAAGGTCCGTAGGCATCCTGAGCCGTTTCGCGTGGGCCAGCGACGCCAGCCGCTCCTCGGTTCCCGCCGTCTTCTCGATCTTGTCCAGCGCGTGCAGGACGGCGATCGGCTCGTTGCGGTCCGTGACGATGACCGGCATGCCGCGGCGGGTGAGCGACAGGTAATGGGTGAGCCGGTTCTTCAGCTCCCGCACTCCGACGATGTGCATGACACACCTCCCCGGTCTATGTGGCCATTATAGCTACATGGACCGAGGAGGTATAGAGGGGGCCAGAGGGGGCCAGCCGGCCGGAACGAATTGCCTCGGCGTGAGGATCCCGTTTTCGACCACGGCCCCGGGCGCGACCCGGGCGCCGGGCCAGACGATCGCGCGCCGCACACGGGCACCCGCTTCCACCACCGCTCCCGACTCGATCGCCGCGTCCGGCCCCACCGATGCCGAAGGATCGACGCGGGCCCCGGGGGCGATGAAAACGCGGCCGGCGTTCTTCCGGCCGCCGCCGTCCAGGCCGCCGAGCAGGGAGATCGCCCCCGCGAGGTAGTCGGCGGGCGTCCCGAAATCGAGAAAGGCGCCGGAGGTCCGGAACGCGCGGATCGGCGCCCCGCGGGCGATCAGCGGGGCGTAGGTCTCGCGGACGATGCAGGAGGGCCTCCCCCGCGGGATATGCTCCAGAAGCTCCGGCTCGATGATCTGATATCCCGTGAAGAACCCCTCGAACGCCCCTCCGGGCGCATCCTCCCCGAATCCGGTCACCGACCCGTCCTCCCGGGCGCGCACCGGCGTGTACCGCTTACCCGGGTCCGGGAACAGCACCAGCGTCGCCAGCGCGCCGGATTCCCGGTGACGGTCCAGCGCCTCGTCCAGAGGGAAGCGGGCGATCACGTCGGAATTGGCGACGAGGAAGGTCCCCCCTTTAAGGAACTCCCGCGCATTGCCGATTCCGCCGCCGGTGCCGAGGATCTCCGGCTCGAAGGCGTACGCCACCGGGAACCGCCCCGCGGCCCACGCATCCACGCGCTGCCTGACGGCGTCCGGCCCGTGGTGGAGGTTGAGAAGGAACTCCGTCGCGCCGTGAGTGTGGAGGAACTCCATCGCGTAGCCGCACAGGGGACACCCCAGCACCGGGACGGCCGGCTTCGGGATCTCGAGGGTCAGCGGCCGCAACCGCGTCCCGAGCCCTGCGGCCAGGACCATCGCCCTCACGTCGCCGCCTCTTCGCGACCGGCGTCCTCCCGCGCCTTCTCCGCCAGCGCGTCCAGCAGTGGGAGCAGCCTCGCGGCGAGGGCGCGCGTTTCGGCGTTTCGCCCGAAATTCCCGCGCAGGTGCGCCACGGTCGGCGGGATGAACCGGAGGTAGAGCCGCTTGCCGCGGTTGTGCGCCTGGTTCCCGAAGGTGCCGATCGCCTTGACGTTGCGCTGCAGCGCCGCCGCGTCCAGCAGCGCCCCGAACCCCCCGGGATCGCCCGCCGAGCGGAGCAGCTCCCGGGTTGCCGCGTGCCGCCATGCGTATCCGAGATGATCGACCTCCTCCTCCGCGAGGGTGACGTAGGAATCGCGCAGCAGGGAGGCGAGGTCGTAGAATACGCTCCCCATCCGCGCATCCTGGAAGTCGAGGACCCGCAGGTTCGCATGCCCCGGGCTCCGCTCTTCCCCCAGGACCATCACGTTCCGGCTGTGATAGTCGCGGTGCGCCAGCACCCGCGGCAGGGAGACGGTCTTCTCGAGGAAGGGGAG
Source organism: Thermodesulfobacteriota bacterium (assembly GCA_040758155.1). Lineage (NCBI taxonomy): Bacteria > Pseudomonadati > Thermodesulfobacteriota > Thermodesulfobacteriota bacterium. The sequence goes on along the minus strand of JBFLWB010000099.1, from coordinate 35,752 downwards.
GAAGAGCTCCTCGATGGCGCGCTCCTCGCCGTCCGACAGGGGGATCCCCCCGTATTCCCGCACGGCGTGCAGGAAGAAGAAATCGATCTCCTCGGAGAATTTCCGAAGGTCGAACGCCAGGCGCGAGGCGATCGCCGCCCCGTCCAGGCAGCGGGTGCCCTCGGACTGGATCCTCACCAGGATTTCGACGCACTGCTCGTACAGCGAAAGGCATCCGGCCGTGCCGCGCTCCCGGACGGCGTCCTCGAGCATCGTGTCGCCGGCGTCTTCGAGGAACAGCAGCCTTGCCTCCGGTTCGTGGCGCAGCGACGCAGGCACAGGGACGCCCGCTTTCCGGAGATAGCGGTGGACGTTCAGGAACGGCAGCTCCTCCCCCGGCGGGACCTCGTCCGGGTAGTGCATCACGACGACCGAAGGGACGGCGGAGCCCGCGGGGAGGCGCACGCGGAAGTAGGAGCGGGTCGAAGCGTCTCCCGCCAGCGGAACGATTTCCGCCGCCGCGGGGTCGATGGAAGGATGGAGCGCCGAGATCCCCCGGCGGACCGCGGAGAGATCGGGCCCGGCCGTCAAGCCGCGCCTCCGAGGATCCGGTCGAGGGCGGAGCGCGTCTCCGCGAGGATCTGGTCGAAGTCGTTGTAGGGCGGGGAATCGCCGCGCGTATAGTCGCGCAGCTCGATCGTGAAGGGGCCGCCGAAGCCGGCCTCGGCAAGCGCGGATATCGCCCGGTCCCAGGGGATCGACCCCCTGCCCGGAACGAGGTGGTCGTCCTTGATCCCGTGGTTGTCGGAGGCATGCACGTGGATGAGGCGGTCTCCGGCGGTCCGCACGGCCCCCTCCACCGTCTCGAGGACGTGGGCGTGCCCCAGGTCGATGCAGATCCCGACCCGGTCCGGGGGGAAGCGCTCCACGATGTCGCGGACGATGTCCGTGCTTCCGGAGCCCACCGGCGTGTTCTCCACGGCGAACCGGACGCCCGCGGGCGCCGACGCGACGAGCTCTCCAAGCGAGGAAAGAAAGGAGGCCCACCGGTGCGGGTACCAGTCGCCCTCCGGGAATCCCGTGTGGAGCACCACCGTCCCGCCCCCGCGGCGCGCGAGCCACTCCGCCGCCGTCCGGTTGGCGTCCACGGATTCGAGACGGCGCTCCTCGTCCGTGGAGGAAAGGGAGAACCAGCGGTCCTTTTTATAGCTGCGCACGTCGGGATAGATCGGGCCGTGGAGACTCGCGATCCGGACGCCGTGCCGCGCCAGCCCCTCCGCGATCCGGTCCGCGGCCGGCCCGTCGGCGTAGGGGAAATGCGGCGGCATCGCCCAGATCTCCGTGAGGGAGAAGCCGTACTTCGGAAACAGGGAAAGGACCGCGTCGTCCAGCGGGTGGAAGACGAAAAGGTGCGTGGAAAGGGAAACGTTCACGGGACCGGAGGTCTCCTTGAGAATTCTGCTTCGTTCCGCCGATAATAACATGATGAAACGCGCGATTTCCGCGGCCGCCCTTTGGGCGCCGCTCCTCCTCCTGCTTTCCCTGCCCGCCGCCCCCTGCCGCGGCGATTCCGGGCTCCACGACCGCTCCTTCCGCGAGGCGTGGGGCCACCTCGACCGGGAACGGTACGCGGAGGCGCGCGCCGAGCTCTCGAAGATCCCCCCGGCGGAGTACGACCTGGGGGACTACGTAGTGTACTTCACGGGGATGGCCTTCGCGCGGGAGCGGAAGCGTCCCGAGGCGGCGGAGGTCGCGGCCCGGCTCGAAGAGCTGTACCCGCGCTCGCCCCTGGTCCCCTACATGCGGCACGAGATCGCATACGCGTCGGCGCTCGACAACGACCTGCCGGCGGCGCGCGCGGCCCTTTCCGTCTCCCGCGGGAAGGTGACCGGCAACGGAAGGAGGTCGGAGGAAGGGTACGCGGCGACGCTCCTGGCCGAGGAAAGCGGTCCTACGCCCGAGGCGGCCGGGCTCCACCTGGAGAACTTCAGCGCGTATCCCGCGCAGTCGGCGGCCGCCCTTTCGTACGAGCGGCTGTGGAGCTGGTGGAAGGAGGGGCGGCTGGCGTCGTTCGGCCTCCCCGTGGGGTTCCACGCGAAGATGGCGAAGGCCGCCGGGCGGGCGGGCGACTTCGAGCGGGCGCGCGCGATCTACGAGGACGCCGTGAACCGGTACCCCGAGTCCACGGAATACTACAACATGGTGCTCGATTACGCGGAGCTGCTGCGGAAGCAGGGGGAGACGGCGGCGGCGTCCGATCTCCTGTCGAAACGGTTCGCGGAAGGGCTGCCGGTCCTGCGGGCGGAGATGCGGTACCTGCAGGCGCGCATCGACTGGAAGGCAGGGAAGCTGGCGGAGGCGAAGAAGGTGTTTCTCGAAGTCGCCGCGGAGAGCCCGGCCTTCTCGACGGCGGAGCGGGCGCGCTACCAGGCGGCGTGGATCTCCCTGGACGACGGTGACTTCGCGGGCGCGACGGATGCGTTCGGGCTGCTGCGGCTGGCGTCGAACGACCGGATCCGGCAGGAGTCGCTCTTCCGCCACGCCTTCGGGCTGTACCAGCAGAAAAAGTACGATGAAGCGGTCGCCGCCTTCCGCACGGGGGAGCGCGGCGGGTTCGGCGAGGTGGAATCCGCCCGGCACCGGTTCTGGCGGGCGCGGGCGCTTCGGGAGAGCGGGCGGGCGCAGGAGGCCGAACGGATCCTCGCCGGCCTTTCCGCCGATCCTTCCGCGGGAATCTATGCCCTGCTCGCGTTGAAGGACCAGGGGCGCGATCCCTTCGGGATGATCAACGCTCCTTCCAGCGGCGAGACGGACGCGTGCCGGCAGGAAAGGGATCTCCTGTGGGGCAGGGTCCTCGGCGCCCCGTGGGATCCGGCGGACAAGGAGAAGGTGCTCCGCGTCGCGCGGCTCGGGAGCCTGGGGGTGGCGAACTACGCGGTGCTGGAGTCGCAGCGGGTCGACCGGGCCGCCATGAAGAATGCGATCGGGCTGGCGGACGAAGGGGCTGCGGGGCTGTTCCGCTACCTGGCGGGAGACCTGAGGGGCGCCATCCGGGAGACGGCGGACATCCCCGTGGACTTCGCGAATCCCGGGCTGATCGACCGGATCCGGTACCCGCTCGCGCCGGAGTTCCTGGGCGACTGCGATTCCCGGAAGTCCGGGATCGACCCGCTGTTCCTCCACGCGCTCATCCGCCAGGAGTCAATGTTCCAGGCGGACGTTCTCTCCTCGGCGGGCGCCGTGGGGCTGATGCAGCTCATGCCGAAAACGGCTGCCGAGACCGCCCGCAGGGAGAAACTCCCGAAGCCGGGCCGGACCGACCTGACCCGCCCCGCGGTCAACGTGCGGCTCGGGGCTGCGTACCTGTCGCACCTGCTGAAGCGCTTCGACGGGGACTACTTCCGCACCGTCGCCGCGTACAACGGGGGGGAGAAGGCGGTGAGCCGCTGGTGGGAGGCGTCCGGCGGGGACCCGGCGGCGTTCCTAGAGCGTGTCAGCTACCAGGAGACGCGCTTGTATCTTCGGAAGGTGTTCTTCAACCTTCTCCAATATTACCGGCTCTATCGGCCGTCGATGTTCGCCCGCTACCTTCCCAGCGCTCCCGCAGCAGCGCCGACAGCTCCCGGGTCCGCTCCGGCTCCGGCCCCTTCGGATCCGGGAGGCGACGTCCCTCCGACGCCGTCCACGCCCGGAGCCGTCCCGACCGCCGAGCCGCCGACGACAGCGACCGACGGAATGTAGCGTCGTCCCGGCATTCCCGTTCGAGCCGCTCGATCGCCTCCTCCTGGAGCGCTTCCCCGCGGCAGACCAGCACCGCGTCGCATCCCGCCCTGACGGCGAGGACCGCCGCCTCTCCCATCCCGCGATGCCCCGAGATCGCCTTCATCTCCAGCGCGTCCGAGAAGACCGTCCCGCGGTAGCGCATCGTTTCCCGCAGCAGCCCCTTGAGGATCCTTGAGGACAGCGTGGCGGGGAAGTCGGGATCGAGCGCGGGATACACCACGTGGGCGGTCATGATCCCCGGGATCCCCGCCCGGACCGCGCGGCGGAAGGGGAGCAGCTCCCGCCCGCGGAGCGTTTCCCGGGAAGCCCGGACGACGGGGAGCTCCTTGTGGGAATCCGTGGAGCTGTCTCCGTGCCCCGGAAAGTGCTTCCCGACGGCGAGGACGCCCCGCGACATCAGCCCGCGGGCGAAGGCCAGCGCCAGCCGCGCCGCTTCGTTCGGGTCGGCGGAGAACGCCCGGTTGCCGATCACGGGGTTCTCCGGGTTCGAGGCCACGTCGAGCACGGGGGCGAAATCGACGTCGATCCCCAGCGACCGCAATCCCGCCCCGAACGCCTCTCCGAAACGCTCCGCCACCTCCTCTCCCCGGCGGCCGAACAGGGTGCAGGCGCGGGCGGGAGGGAACTCCGGGAGGAACGGCTCCCGGAAGCGGGCCACCAGCCCCCCCTCCTGGTCGACCGCGATCAGCGGGAGCGGATTCCCCTCGCCCGCGGCGGCGCGGACCTCCCTGCAAAGCCCGCGCACCTGTTCAGGAGACTCGATGTTGCGGGCGAACAGGACGACGCCGCCCGCCAGCCCTTGCGCGAGCCACCGCGCGGTCTCCGGCGGGAGCGAGGTTCCCTCGAAACCGACCCAGAGCGGCGATGCGATGTTTTCCCTTCCGACGATCATTGGACAGACTGTAACACGACGGAGGATTTCCCGGAGACGCGGATTTGACACGCGTTTTTGGTTTTGAGTAAAATTACTCATAGTATTGAGTAAATTGTATTTCGGAGGGCGCTCGTGTACAGGAGACCCATGTTCCGGACACTGCAATCGCGACTGCGGGAACCGCGCCGGTTCCTGCAAGTCCTTGCCGGTCCGCGGCAGGTCGGAAAGACGACGCTGGCGCGGCAGGCTATGGAAGCGTTGCGGATCCGGTCCCATTATGCCTCGGCGGACGAGCCCACCTTGCGTGATCGGGCATGGATCGGGCAGCAGTGGGATATCGGCCGCCTGAAGGCGGCGGAAGGCGACGCCCTGCTGGTGCTCGACGAGGTTCAGAAAATCCCCGGCTGGTCGGAAGTCGTGAAGCGGCTCTGGGACGAGGACAGCTTGAAGGGCGTTCCCCTGAAGTGCGTGCTTCTCGGGTCATCGCCGCTTTTGTTGCAGCGGGGATTGACGGAGAGCCTTGCGGGAAGGTTCGAGCTGCTCCATGTCACCCACTGGTCGTTCGCGGAGATGCGGGACGCTTTCGGGTGGGACGTGGAGCGATACGTGTTTTTCGGAGGGTATCCGGGGGCTGCGCCGTTGATCGAAGAACCGCAGCGGTGGTCCCGCTACATCGTCGATTCCCTGATCGAGACGACGGTTTCCCTGGATCTTCTCCTGATGACCCGGGTGGACAAGCCGGCGCTCCTGCGGCGCCTTTTCCTTCTCGGGTGCGATTATTCAGGCCAGGTGCTTTCGTACCAGAAGATGCTCGGACAACTCCAGGAGTCGGGGAACACGACAACCCTTGCACGCTACCTGGAGCTGCTCGCCGGTGCAGGGATGCTGAAAGGTATCCCGAAATATTCCGGAAAGAAAGTCCTGCAGCGGGGATCGAGCCCCAAGCTGCAGGTATTGAACACGGCGCTGATGACATCCCAATCCCGGTCCTCTATGCCGGCGGCGCGGCGGGATCGCGAATACTGGGGGCGGCTCGTGGAATCCGCGGTGGGGACGCACCTGTTGAACGGGAGCGCCGGGTCGTCGATGGAGATCTATTATTGGCGGGACCGGAACCGCGAGGTCGATTTCGTCCTGGCGAGCGACGAGGCGGTCGTTCCCATAGAGGTAAAGAGCGGGCGGGTACGGACAGGGTTTCCCGGCATGGAAGCCTTCGGGAAGCGGTTCTCCTCCCGCAGGACGCTGGTCGTCGGCGGGCAGGGGATCCCGCTGGAGGAATTCCTGGCGACGCCGGTGTCCCGCTGGATGGAGTGATCTTCTCCTTATGTCCGGGCGTCCAGCGCGTCCCTCAGCCCGTCCCCGACGAAGTTGAACGCCATCACCGTGAGCAGGATCGCCGCGCCCGGCGCCGTCACCAGGTGCGGCGCGACGAAGAGGAAGTGCCGCCCGTCGCCGATCATCGAGCCCCAGGAGGCCGCCGGCGGCGCCACCCCGAGCCCGAGGAACGAGAGCCCCGCCTCCGCGACGATGGCGCGCGCGATGCCGAAGGTCGCCTCGACGAGGATGGGGGAGAGGGCGTTGGGGAGGATGTGGGCCAGCAGCATCCGCGACGGCGGGGCTCCCACCGCCCGCGCCGACTCGACGAACTCCATCGCCTTCACCTTGAGCACCTGCGCCCGGATCACCCGGGCGTAGCCGACCCAGCCTAATACGGACAGCGCGAAGAGCACGTTGCCGAAGGAGGGGCCGCGAACCGCGGCGATCCCGATGGCCAGCAGGATGCCGGGGAAGGCCATCAGCACGTCGCAGGCGGCGGTGAAGGCGCGGTCGGTCCGCCCGCCGAGGAACCCCGCCAGCGAGCCGAGGAGCAGCCCGACCGCCAGCGAGATCGACACCGTCCCGATCCCCACCGCGAGCGACAAGCGCGCGCCATGGATCAGCCGCGAAAGCACGTCGCGCCCGAACTTGTCCTGCCCGAGCCAGTGCGCGCGGCCCGGCCCGGTGAGCCCCTCGTCGAGAAACTGGACGTAGGGGTCGTACGGCGCCAGGACCGGGGCGAGAAGGGCGGCCAGGATCAGGACGGCGAGCACGGCCATGCCGGCCGCCGCCCCCCTGTGGCGGGCGGTCCGGCGCAGCAGCGCGGCAAGGCGCGGGGAATCATTCATACCGGATCCTCGGATCCAGCCGCGCGCAGAGCAGGTCCGTGGCCAGGTTCACCAGCACAGTGCACAGCGCGATGACCAGTACGCACCCTTGGACCAGCGGGTAATCTCGCGCGTCGATCGCCTGGATCAGCAGCCGCCCGATCCCCGGCCAGGCGAAGATCGTCTCCGCGATGACGCTCCCCGCCAGCACTGCGCCGAACGACAGCCCGAGCACCGTGGCCGTCGGGACCAGCGCATTGCGCAGGGCGTGCAGCGCAACCGCGGCGCGTCGCGACAGTCCCCGTGCGGTCGCCGCGGTGACGTACTCCTTCCCCAGCTCCTCGAGCAGCGTAGCCCGGATCATCCGCATCATCAGGGCGGCCATCCCCGTCCCGAGCGTCAAGGCGGGAAGGACGAGGTGCCGCGCCGTCCCGTAGCCGGAGACGGGGAAGACGCCGAATTGCACCGAGAAAACCAGGACCAGCAGCGGCCCGAGCAGGAAGTTGGGGATCGACAGCGAGACCATCGCCGCGGCGCCGGACAGGTAGTCGGCCGCCTTCCCCCGGCGCATCGCCGCGAGCACCCCCAGCGGCAGGGCGACCAGCAGCGCGACGGCGATGGAGGCCGAGGCCAGCAGCAGCGTGGCGGGGAAGCGCCGGGCGATCTCCCGCGCCACGGGCTCGCGGCTGCGGAACGACACCCCCAGGTCCCCCCGGGGGAGCCCTGCGAGGAAATCGGCGTACTGGACGAGGACCGGGCGGTCGAGTCGCAGCTCCCGCCGCAGCTCCTCCTTCAACGCCGGGACGGCGCTTTCTCCCAGCATGATTTCGACCGGGTCGCCGGGGATCAGATGAAGGAGGAAGAAGACGACGGTGACCACGCCGAAGGCCACCGGGACCACATGGAGGATCCGCCTGCGGAAATAGCCGCTCAACGGGCGATCCGCATCCCGCGCACGGGGACGTAACTTTCGTCGGGCGTCAGCGCGAATCCCTGGAGGCGCCGGTCGCGCACCAGGATATTCCTCCCGGCCCAAAGCGGGAAGACGGGCAGGTCGCCCGCGAGGATACGCTGCACCTGGACGTACATCTCCCGCCGCTTCTCCCGCGACGGCTCGCGCCGGGCGGCTTCCGTCAGCAGGTCGATCCGCGGATTCGAGTACCCGCCGCGGTTGGCTCCGTCGGGGGGGACGGCGGTCGAATGGAAGGCATGGTAATAGATGTCCGGGTCGAAGATTCCCACCCACGTCAGCCCGTAAAGCTGGAAATTTCCCTTCTTCACGTCGGAGAAGAAGGTTCCCCATTCAAGGGATTGGATTTCAACGTGAATTCCAACCTGCCGGAGCTGCTCCTGGACCACCGTGGCGACCCGGCGGCGCACCTCGTTCTGCGAGGTCTTGAAGGTCAGCCGGAGGCGGGGGAGCGGCCCCTTGCCGTCCGGGTCGCGATAGCCCGCCTCGTCGAGGAGGCGCTTCGCCCGCGCCGGATCGGGGACGATCCGCGGAAGCCCCGGGTCGTGCGCCCAGGAGCCGGGGGGGAGGATCGATTCGACGACATCCGCGCGCCCCTTCCATATCGTCCGGACGATGGCCTCACGGTCGATTGACAGCGCGATCGCCCGGCGCACTTTAGGGTCGGAAAGGGCGCGGTCGCGCAGGTTGAAGCCGAGGTACGAGACGTTCCCCCCGGGCGCTTCTTCCCAGGCGAGCCGCCCCGTCTTTTCCACCGCCGGCAGCATGTCGGGGTCCACGCCGTTCAGCGCGAAGTTGACGCTGCCCATCTTCAGCTCGAGAAACCGGACGTTGCTGTCGGGGATGAATTTCACCGTGACCGCGCGGATGCCGGGCGGCCCGAGGACGCAGCCGTCGAAGGCGGAAAGCTCGGCGGCGCCGTCGGGCGAGACGTCCTCGATGCGGTACGGCCCCGCTCCGGCCGGCGGGGAGTATCCGCCCGCGCGGCTGCCGGAGGGGACGATGCCGCGGACCATCGTGGAGAGGAAAGGGGCGAACGGCTCCGTCAGACGGAAAACGACGGTCGCGGCGTCGGGCGTCTCGATCCTTTCGATGTTCCGGTAGGTCGCCCGGTGCGGCGAGCGGTTCGCCGGGTAGAGGATCCAGGCGAAGGTGTCGCGCACATCGGCCGAGCTGAGCGGGCGCCCGTCGTGGAAGCTCGCCCCCGGCTTCAGCCGGAACACGTAGGTCCGCGGGTCGGGCGTCTCCCAGGAGGCCGCCAGCTCCGGCACGGGGTTCCCCGCCGCGTCGAGGCGCACGAGGCAGGCGTGGGTCATCTGGAGGAGCTGTTCGCCGTAGGCGTCGGTGGCCAGCCGCGGGTCGAGGGAGACCGGCGTTCCCGGGAGGGCGATCGCCAGCCGCCCCTCGTCGATCGGCAGCTTCTGCGCGCAGCCCGTCGCGACGGCCGCAAGGAAGGCCGCCGCGACGACGAGCCGCGGAGTCCGGATCATGTTCCCAGGAGGATCGCTTTGAGCTGCGCAGGGTCCAGCGGCTTGACCAGGAAGCCGGCGGGCCCGAGGGCTTCGGCCTTCCGGACCGTCTCCTTGTCGCTGTAGCCGGTCATGAAGACGACCGGAATCCCCAGGCGCCCGATGATGTCGCGGGCGGCGTCCAGGCCGTCGATCGATCCGTGAATGTTGATGTCCATGAGGACGATGTCGGGCCTGTGCTCCTCGGCGAGCCGGATGGCATCTTCTCCGCTCGTCACCAGGTCCACCACGCGGCAGCCCCAGCAGGGGATCTGGTCGGCCAGCGCCATCCCGTTGATGACTTCGTCCTCGACGATCAGCACACTTCGGGTCATGGCCGGTTTCTCCCCGTCAGGTTGGATCCGGCGAACCGGATAACGATTTCCTCCGCCGGCTCGCGGCGCACGTCCAGCGTTCCCCGGAGCTGTCGCACGGAGAGATTGTAAACCAGTTTCAATCCGAGCGTCTTGACCCGGGTCAGGTCAAGGTCCCGGGGCAGCCCCGGGCCGTCGTCCCGGTACCGAAGCTCCACCCGGTCTCCGGCCCGCCGGAGCATAATGGAGATTTCCCCGGATCCCCGGGCCGGAAATGCGTGCTTAAGCGAATTCGAGACCAGCTCGTTGATGATCAGGCCGCAGGGAAGGGCCTCGTCGATGGACAGGAAGAGATCGTCGACGTCGAGGACCGCGCGGACGGACGCATCGAGCCTCCGGTGGGCGTACAGGAGGGAATTCACCAGGTCGTCCACGTAATCCTTGATGTTCAGGGAGGCCACGCTTCCGGAGCGGTACAGATTTTCATGGACGAGCGCCATCGCCCGGATCCGGTCCTGGGTGTCCGACAGGGCGGCCGTGAAGCCCTTTTCCGGCAACGCGGCGGCCTGCAGCGTCAGAAGGCTGCCGATGACCTGCATGTTGTTCTTCGTCCGGTGGGCGAGTTCCCGCATGAGGAGATCCTTGTCCGCCAGCGAAGCCATGAGCGCCTCCTCGTTCCGGATGCGGGTCATCGCGATCGCCACATGGTCCGTCACCGCCTTCATCAGCGACAGCTCCTCGTCGCCGAACGTTTCCCTCCCGCGGGCCCCGAAGGAGAGGGTACCGAAGGCCTTCCCGCCCGCGCCCAGGAGCGGGTACCGCGCGTATGCCTTCACGCCGTACGATATCGCGAGGCCGGTGCGATCATCGGGGGCGGCCCCCTCGATGCGCATCGCTTCCTCTTCCGGGATGCCCGCGCAGGCGTTCAGGCGCAGCTTCCCGGCCTTCCCGTCCGCGAGGAAGTTGAAAAAGACATCGCATTCAAGGTGGTCCATCACCTTCCTGCAGACCGACTCGACGGCTGTCCGCGGCTCACGGGACCGAAGCAGTTCGCCCGCCGTGTCGGCCAGGATCTCGAAGCGCCGAAGGCTGCGTCCCGACGTCTCTTCCGCCAGCTTGCGCTCGGTGATGTCGCTGAACGTGGTGGCGAAGAACCCCCGGTGGTCGCTGAAGGCGGAGACCGTGTACCAGCGGCCCAGGGGCTGCGAATAACTCTCGAACTGCATCGGCTTGCCGGTCAACGCGACCGCACCGTATTTCCCGATCCAATCCGCCGGGTCCTTCTCGATCCCCGGGAATGCGGCGGTTACCCGCTTGCCGACGATGTCCTCCGCCTTGATCCCGAGCAGCCGTTCGAAGGCGTCGTTCACCTCGAGGAAGATGTAATCGGCGGGCCTTCCCCCGGCGCCCAGCACGATCCGGTGGTAGGCGAATCCTTCCAGCATGCTCTGAAAAAGGGTCTTGAGCTTCTCCTCGCTCCGCTTCAGGTAGTCCTTTACGGTACGCGCATCCGAGCTCTCGATGACATCCCACTTGCCCGCGTTCCAGACCAGGGCGAAGCGGTGGGTCTTGACCACCTCCATGATTCCCGGCGCGTCGAACGAGCCCTTCGGACAGGAAAACGCCGCGATCACCTTGTTCCCGCGGATCGCGTCGAGATCGCCCGGGGTACAGCAGGCGCAACCTTCCTTGCCGGCCTTGCCCGGGATGGAGGCGCAGGCGATCCGGAGGCCGTCGAAGCCGTCGGCGATGGCCTTGTCGAGCCGCGAAAGGATCGCCCCTGAGGATCCTCCGTCCTGTGCCATCCACCGTCCGAGGGGAACGATCTCCATCTGCCCGGTAGCGGCGGAGGCGTGGAACTGACGGGATGCCATTTCCATCGCTTTTCCGGCGACCTCCTCCCGGAGGATGCCGGGGGTCACCCAGACGCAGGACTCGTTGTTTTCGAGCCCCGCGATGAAAAACGGGACGAGTACGTCCACAAGGTCTTTTTTCGTCCGGTAGAACTGGCAGAAATGGCTGCCCCAGGGCAAACTGCCGACGGAAGGGATGCCCGATTCCCGCAGGGTGTTGTCGACTGCCTTCCGGATTCCCATATCGCCTCGTTGGTCGCCGAAGATCCCGTTTTCTATTTTATCCCGCGAATCGGAGGATATGGCAGAATCGGAGAAATCCGACCGGAGCATACCGATGCCCGCTTCCTTCCGTATCCTCGCGCTCCTCGCGCTTTCCGGGCTGCTGCTTCCCGCCGCCGGATGCGGCTCCGCCTTCTTCTATCCGGAACGGAAGCTGGTCTGGAATCCCGCGCAGGACAACATCCCGTATCGCGATATCCGGTTCGCGTCCGAAGACAGGGTCCCTCTCCACGGGTGGCTGATGTGCCCGCGCGCGGAGGCGCCGCGCGGGACGATCCTCTTCCTTCACGGCAACGCGGAGAACGTCAGCACGCACTCCCGGGCGGTCCTGTGGCTCGTCGAGGCGGGCTACGAGGTCTTTACCTTCGACTACCGGGGGTACGGCCTTTCGGGCGGGGAGCCCGACATCCCGGGCGTGCACCGGGACGCGAAGGCGGCGGTCGGGCAGTTGCTTTCCCTCCGGGGGGCGTCCGCGGACCGGTACGTCGTGTTCGGGCAGTCGATCGGCGGCTCGATCGCGGTCTACACCGTCGCGACGCTGCCGCCGGAGCGGAAGCCCCGGGCGTTGATCGTCGACAGCGCGTTCGCGGGGTACCGCCGCATCTTCCGGGAGAAGATGAAGTCGTTCCTGATCACCTGGCCGTTCGCGTGGCCGGCGAGCGTCTTCCTGGAGGACGGGTACAGCCCCGCCCGGTGGATCGACAAGGCGGGACCCGGCCCCGTCATCGTCATCCACGGGACGGCGGACGGAATCGTGCCGTATGAACACGGGAAAGAGCTTTACGAGCGCGCCCGGGACCCGAAGGGCATCTGGACGATCGAGGGAGGGGGGCACATATCCGGCCTGCGCAACGCGGAGGTGAGGGCGCAGTTCCTCGCCTTCCTGGAGGCGTGGATCCCCGCGGGGAGCGGCGGCGCGTGCGCGCCGTGAGCCGCATTCCGACGGATCGATATCCCGCTTGACAGCCCATGGGGTGCGGTTTACCGTGATTTTCAACCACCCATTTCGCGAGGAGGGCGCAAAATGAAGAAAATCCTGTTTGTGGCCGCACTGGTTCTGGTCCTCGCAGCACCGGCAATCGCCGCTCCCCCCGGCCAGCTCAACTACGGCTGCGGGCTCGGCGCCACCGTCTTCAAGGACGGCGGAGCGAACGACAGCATCCTGCTGCAGCTGGTCGCAACCTTCCTGAACGGACTCTGCGGAAACGGCACCTTCGGCATTTCCTCCGGCACCTCCGAGTGCGCCAAGCCGAAGAACGTCGCCGGCAACGAGCGGCTGAACGAGTTCGCCTACAAGAACCTCGACGACCTCGCCCGCGACATCGCGGCGGGGCAGGGGGAGACCGTGACGACGGTCGCCGTCCTCCTCGACGTCCCGGTGGAATCGCGCCCGGCGTTCTACAAGAACCTGCAGGCCGGCTTCCCCGAGATCTTCCCGACCCCGACGACCGACACCGCCCACGTGGTCGACGCGATCACGAAGATCGCCGCCCGGGGCTGACCGGACCTGAAAGCGTACAAGGCCACCGGAAGGGCACGCATCGCTCGGATGCGTGCCCTTTCCGTTTTCCTGTCCGCGCTGCTGGCGGCCGCGGCCGTCCCCGCGCGCGCCTCCGGCGACCCGTACCTCGCGGAGCTGAAAAGCCGGGCGGAATCCGCCGGCCTCTCCGCCGACCCGTACTGGAAGATCCTGCTGCACCTTCGCCGGGGGATCTCCGGCGAGCGCAGCCTCGTCGACGACCCGAAGTTCTTCCTCGCCCCGTCCGGCAAGACCGATCCCGCGGCGGAGCTGAACGCCACGCTCGACGGGCTTTTCGACCTCGCGCTCGACCCGCCGGCCTTCTGCCGCTTCCCGGGCCGTTACGCCTGGCTGGCGGACAAGCTCGGGATCGACCCGCGCCGCCTCCCGCGGATTCCCGCCTGCCCCGAGGTGGACAACATCCTGCGCGCCGTGGACGCCCGCTCCGTCGGGATGGTCTTCGCCTCCGGCTACGTCAACTCGCCGGCGTCGATGTTCGGCCACACGTTCCTGCGGATCGATTCGCCGCTGGCCAGCCCCCTCCTCGGCTACGCGGTCAACTACGCCGCGCTCACGAACCCCGCGGACGGCGGCGTGACCTTCACGGTGAAGGGGATGCTGGGAGGGTACGACGGCTACTACTCCCTGATGCCGTACTACGACAAGGTGCGGGAATATTCCGGCATAGACCAGCGCGACATGTGGGAATACCCGCTGAACCTGACGCCGGAGGAGGTGCGCCCGTTGATGCTGCACCTCGTCGAGCTGCGGGGGATCGCCACCGACTACTACTTTTTCGACGAGAACTGCTCGTACGAGCTGCTCTTCCTCCTCGACGCCGCGCGCCCGTCGGCGCGCCTGACCGGCACGATGGACCGCGGCTGGGTCATCCCCATGGACACCGTCCGCGCGGTCCTCGACGCGGGGCTCGTCGACAACGGCGCCGTCGCCTGGCGCCCTTCGCGGGCGGTCAAGATCCGACACGCCCGCTCCCTGCTGCCGGGGCGCGAACGGGAGCTGTCGCTGCGGGTGGCCGACGGGAAGGCCCCGCCGGGCGAGATCCTCTCCGGGCCGGCCTCCGACGCGGAGAAGGCGCGCGCGCTCGATCTGGCCGCGGAGCTGCTCCAGTACCGGATCGCGAAGAGGCAGATGGAGCACAAGGAGTTCCAGGAGCGTTTCCACGCCATCCTCTCCGCACGGACCCGCCTGCGCCCGGGGAAGGACGCGACGCCGCCCCCGCCGCGCCCCGCGCCGCCGGAGGAGGGGCACTCGAGCGCCCGGGTCCACGCGGGAGGCGGCTGGCGGGGAAGCGAGGGGTTCCTGGAGGCGGGATGGCGTCCCGCCTACCACGACTACACCGATTTCCCCGACGGGTACACTCCGGGCGCGCTGATCGAGATCTTCGCCGGGGCGGCGCGGTTTTTTCCGGAAAGCGACCGGGTCCGGCTGGACCGGCTCGACTTCATCCGGATCCAGTCGATCGACCCGGTCGACCCGATCTTCCGCCCGAAGTCGTGGAAGGCCCGGTTCGCGGTCGAGACGAGGGACTTCACGAAGACGAAGGACTCCCTCGTTCCGAACGCGGGCGCCGGGATCGGCGTGACGGTCAAGGTCGCGGAGCGGGCCGTCGCCTACGCGCTGGCGGAGGCGGAGGCGGCGATCTCCCGGGATTACCATGCCTCCTACCGGATCGGCGCAGGCGGGTCGCTGGGCGTGACGGCGGAGCCGGCGCGCGGCTGGCAGCTCTGGCTGGAGGGGCGCGGCATCCGGGGCGTGCTCGGGGAGACGAAGGAAGGGCCCGACCTGTCGGCGTCGCTGCGCCAGGGCTTCCGTCTCTCCCGGGAGCTGGCGCTGAAGGCCGACCTTTCCGTGGAGCGGGTCCGGCGGGTCGCGCGGACCGAGGGGACCCTCACCCTGAACCGGTACTTCTGGTAAGATAACCGGATGCAGATCGCCCTCCTGAAGGCCACGGCCCTCATCTACCTTGTCGGGACCGTGCTGTACCTTTACTTCATCCTCTCGCTGAACGAGCGCGGCGCCCGGCTCGGCAGGATGTTCCTCGCGATCGGCGCCGTCCTGCACGGGGCGGCCTTCGTCGCGCGGTACGTCGCGGCCGGGTACACGCCGATCACCAGCCTGTTCGAGTCGCTCTCCTTCTCCGCCTTCGCGATCGTCTGCGTCTTCCTCGCGTTCGAGCTGCGATACAACCTGCGGGTGCTGGGCGCGTTCGTCGCCCCGCTGGCGTTCCTCTTCAGCCTGTCCACGGTCTTCCTGCCGGCCGAGGTCCGCACCCTGCCGCCGGCGCTGGACTCGAACTGGCTTCCCGTCCACGTGCTGCTGCTGTTCTTCGGCAACGCCGTGTTCGCCGTGGCCTTCGCCGCGGGGATCATGTACCTGCTGATGGAGCGGGAGCTGAAGCGCAAGCGGATGGGCGCCGTCTTCAAGCGGCTCCCCTCGCTCGACGTGCTCGACGGCATCAACTACCGCTGCCTCCAGATCGGGTTCCCGCTGCTGACGCTGGGGATCATCACGGGCTCGATCTGGGCGGAGTTCGCCTGGGGCTCCTACTGGAGCTGGGACCCCAAGGAAGTCTGGTCGCTCATCACCTGGTTCCTGTACGCGGCGCTCCTCCACGGGCGGATGACCGTGGGGTGGCGCGGGCGGAAGGCGGCGATCCTGGCCATCGTCGGCTTCTGCGCGATCCTGTTCACTTTCCTGGGCGTGAACCTCCTGCTGCCGGGGCTCCACACCTACTCGAACCTCTCCGGATAGAAGAAAGCCCGGGTCGATGACCAGCCGTATCGTCATAACGGGATTGAACCACCGGTCGGCGCCGGTCGAGGTACGGGAGCGCCTCGCGTTCCCCGCGGACACGATCGGGCACGCCCTGCGCGCGCTGGTCGAATCGGACGGCATCTCGGAGGGCGTCATCCTTTCCACCTGCAACCGCGTGGAGGTGTGCGTCCTCGCGGAGGAGGGGTACCGGGGCGACGAGGCGGTCCGCCGCTTCCTCGCCTCCTTCCACGGGATGACCCCCGCGGAGCTGCAGCCGTACCTCTATCACCGGTCGGGCGACGAGGCGGTGCGCCACCTGTTCCGCGTCGCCAGCTCCCTCGACTCCATGGTCCTGGGCGAGCCGCAGATCCTGGGACAGGTCAAGGACGCCTACGGGTACGCCGCCGAGTTCAAGGCGATCGGGCCGATCCTCGACAAGTTCTTCACCAAGGCGTTCTCCGCGGCCAAGCGGGTGCGCACCGAGACGCGCGTGGCCAACAGCGCCGTGTCGGTCTCCTACGCGGCGGTGGAGCTGGCGAAGAAGATCATGGGCGATCTCTCGGACAACACCGTGATGCTCATCGGGGCGGGGGAGATGTGCGAGCTGGCGGCCCGCCACCTGCTCAACGCGGGCGCCCGCGGGATCCTGGTGACCAACCGCACCTTCGAGCGCGCCGTGCGGCTCGCCGAGGAGTTCGACGGCACGCCGGTCCGCTTCGAGGAGCTGACCACGCACCTCAAGCGCGCCGACATCGTCCTCTCCTCGACGGGCTCCCCGCGCTTCATCCTGAAGCGCGACGACATCGCGGACGTCCTCCGGGTCCGGAAGAACCGGCCGATGTTCTTCATCGACATGGCGGTCCCGCGCGACATCGATCCCGACGCGAACCAGATCGACAACGTCTACGTGTACGACATCGACGACCTGAACAACGTCATCGAGACGAACCTCGAGGAGCGGCAGCGGGAGGCGGCGAAGGCCGAGGAGATCGTGGCCGCGGAGGCGGACTCCTTCCGGAAGTGGCTCGAGGCGCAGCAGGTCACGCCCACGATCGTCTCCCTCCGCAGGAAGTACGAGGAGATCAAGGCGGCGGAGGTCGGGAAGGCGCTGGCGGCGCTGGGCGAGGCGGACCCGAAGACGCGGCAGGTGGTGGAGTCGCTGGCGTCCTCGCTGCTCAACAAGGTGCTGCACTCCCCGATCGCGTCGCTCAAGCGCGACTGCGAGGAGCACAGCCCCGCGCAGCGGATCGCGGTGGTGCGGGAGGTCTTCGACCTTCCGGAAGAGGGAGAGGAAGAGGAAGGCGACGCGGCGCAGGGAGGAGACGATGGCAGAGCGTGAGACGCTCCGTCTCGGGTCGCGGGGCAGCACGCTGGCCCTGTGGCAGGCGGAGTTCGTGAAGTCCGAGATCGAGCGCGGGAGCGGCTTCGCGGTCGAGATCGTAAAGATCCGGACGACGGGCGACATGATCCTCGACGTTCCGCTGGCGCGGGTCGGGGGGAAGGGGCTCTTCGTGAAGGAGATCGAGGAGGCGCTCCTCGACGGGCGGATCGACCTGGCCGTCCACTCGATGAAGGACGTCCCCACGGACCTCCCCGAAGGGCTCTGCCTGGCCTGCATCACGAAGCGGGAGGACCCTCGGGACGCCTTCCTTTCCGCGAAATACGCGCGGTTCGAGGAGCTGCCGAAGGGCGCGAAGGTGGGGACCAGCTCGCTGCGCCGGCAGACGCAGCTGTTGGGGCTGCGCCCCGACCTCGACATCGTGTCGCTGCGGGGGAATCTCGACAGCCGGATCCGGAAGATGGAGGAGGGGCAGTACGACGCCATCGTCCTGGCCGCGGCGGGGCTTCGGCGCCTGGGCTGGGACGGGAAGATCCGGCAGTACCTTCCCGCCTCCGTGTCGATCCCGGCCATCGGGCAGGGGGCGCTGGGGATCGAGATCCGCACTGCCGACGGGCGCACCCGGTCGGCGGTGGCGTTCCTCGACGACCCGGACACGTCGCTGGCGGTCCGCGCGGAGCGGGGGTTCCTGAAGCGCCTCGAAGGGGGGTGCCAGGTCCCCATCGCGGCGCACGCCGAACGGAACGGGAGCGGGATCCGGATCGACGGGCTGGTGGGGCGCCCGGACGGCACGGAGATCCTGCGGGCGAGCCGGACCGGCTCCGTCGACGACCCGGAAGCGATCGGCGTCGCCCTGGCCGAAGAGCTGCTGGCGCGGGGCGGCCGGCAGATCCTCGACGAAGTGTACAGGCAGTCCGGCGGGTGAGTGAATTGGAGCGCTGAGATGGGGCTCGGAGGGATGCGGATCCTGATCACGCGCGCCGCGGACGGGAACGAGGACCTTTCGGCGCTGGTCCGGCG
This sequence comes from Thermodesulfobacteriota bacterium, assembly GCA_040758155.1. NCBI lineage: Bacteria > Pseudomonadati > Thermodesulfobacteriota > Thermodesulfobacteriota bacterium. Next base: position 17,392 of record JBFLWB010000099.1, on the reverse strand, counting down.
CGCGGGCGGCGTTCCCGTCCCCTTCCCGACGATCCGGCTGGTCCCCCCGGCCGACTGCGGACCGCTGGACCGGGAGATCGGGCGGCTCTCCTCCTTCGACTGGATCCTTTTCACCAGCGCCAACGCGGCGCGCTTCTTCCTGGACCGGGCCGCGCGGCTGGGGGTCGTGTCCTGGCCGGCGTCGCTGCGCGCGGCGAGCGTCGGGCCGGGGACCACCGGCGAGCTCTCGTCCCGCGGGGTGGCGGTCCACCTCACCGCGAGGAAACACACGGCCGAGGGGCTCTTCGCGGCGCTGCGGGACGAAGGGATCGCGGGGCGGCGCTTCCTCCTGCCGCGGGCGGAAGAGGGGCGGGAGATCCTTCCGGAGGCGATCCGCAAGGAAGGGGGGCAGGTCGTCCCCGTGGTCGCCTACAGGAACGCGCCCGCGGAGAAGGACGAGGAGACGGCTTCGGAGATCCTGGCGGATCCGCCGGACGTCTGCACCTTCGCCTCCCCGTCGGCGTTCCGCAACCTGTTCCTCCTGCTGGGGGAGGAGAGCGTGCGGGAGATGCTTTCGAAAAGCCGCATCGCGGTCATCGGCGAGGTGACCGCGCGGGCCGTCCGGGAAAGGGATTTCCGGGTGGACATCATGCCCGAAACGTATACGCTGAAGGCGATGGTGGACGCCATCGAGGCGTCGCTCGCCGACGGGAGGTGAAAGATGGGGTTCCCCGAATACAGGGGCCGCCGGCTCCGGCGCAACGAGACGCTGCGGCGGATGGTCCGCGAGACGAAGCTCTCGGTGGACGACCTGATCTACCCGCTGTTCGTCGCGGCGGGGAAAAACATCCGCCGTGAAGTCCCATCGATGCCGGGCGTGTTCAACCTCTCCGTCGAGAACCTGGCGAAGGAGGCGCGCGAGGTCGCCCGCCTCGGCATCCCCGCCGTGCTCCTCTTCGGCATCCCCGCGAAGAAGGACCCGCTGGGGAAGGACGCGTACTCCGACCGGGGGATCGTCCAGACCGCGGTGCGGGCGCTCAAGGACGCCGTGCCCGAGCTGGTCGTGATCACCGACGTCTGCTTCTGCGAGTACACCGACCACGGCCACTGCGGGATCCTTAAAGACGGCGACGTCGACAACGACGCCACGCTCGAGATCCTGGCCAAAAGCGCCGTCTCCCACGCCCGTGCCGGGGCCGACATCGTCGCGCCGTCCGACATGATGGACGGCCGCGTGGGTGCGATCCGCCGCGCGCTCGACAAGGAGCGGTTCCGCAACGTGCCGATCATGTCGTACGCGGCCAAGTACGCCGGCGGATTCTACGGGCCGTTCCGCGACGCGGCCGACAGCACGCCCTCGTTCGGCGACCGCCGCTCCTACCAGATGGACCCGCCCAACGCCCGGGAGGCGCTGCGCGAGGTCGCCCTCGACATCGAGGAGGGCGCCGACATCGTGATGGTCAAGCCCGCGCTCTCCTACCTCGACGTCATCCACCGGGTCCGCGAACGGTTCGACCTGCCGGTGGCGGCCTACAACGTCAGCGGGGAGTACTCGATGGTCAAGGGGGCCGCGAAGCTGGGCTGGATCGACGGCGACCGGGTGATGATGGAGATCCTCGTGTCGATCAAGCGGGCGGGCGCGGACCTGATCATCACCTACGCCGCGAAGGAAGCGGCGCGGGCGCTCGGGAGGTGACGGGCTTGGCGGAGCGGGATGCCGGGCCGGCGTACCGCGTCGTGGAGCTCGTCGACGTGAGCGACCGGACGATCGAGGAGGCGCTCAACCGCGAGGCGGGGGAGGGCTGGCGCTTCGAGTCGGTCCACTTCGTCACGCAGCCGGGGAACCGGCGCCCCGCCATGGGATTCCTGTTCTTCACCCGGGCGGAACGGCCCGGGGTCCGCTGAGGCGATGGCGTACGACGCGCGGGACGAGCGGCGGGAGCGGGACCTCACCGCGCGGCGGGGGCGCTACCTTTCGCGCCTGATCGGGAAGGCGGCCGACCTCATCGTCGCGATGTCGCTCTGGCACATCCCCGACGCGGCCGGGGCCTGCGCGTCGCTCTTCTACATCCTCATGTGCGACGGATTCCCCGGCGGGCGCAGCGCCGGGAAGTGGCTCACGGGGCTCAAGGTCGTTCGGATCGACCGGGACGCGATGGACTTCCCTGCCTCCATGAAGCGGAACTTCACGGTGGCCGTCCCGTTCCTGCTCTACCTCCTCCCGGCGATCGGCCCGTTCCTCGCCTGGACCGTGGGCGCGGCGATCCTGTTCGTGGAGGCGTACCTCGGGTTCTACGATCCCGAGGGGCAGCGGGCGGGGGACACCGTCGCGGGGACGCTCGTGGTGGAGTTCCGTCAGGAATCCGATGCCAACCCTGTATCTGATCGACGGGCATAACGTCCTCTACAGGACCTTCTACGGCGTCCCGCGGCTCACCGCGCCGGACGGGACGCCGACCAACGTGGTCCTCGGCGTGGCCCGCATTCTCCTCAAGATCCTGCGGACGGAGGAGCCCGCGGGCGTCGCCGCGATCTTCGACTCGCGCGAGCCCACGCCGCGGCACGCGCTCTTCCCGGAATACAAGGCGACCCGGCTGAAGGTGCCGGAGGACCTGCTGGCGCAGATTCCGCTGGTCGACGAGCTGATCGACGCGCTGGGGGTGCGCCGCGTCGCGATGCCCGGCGTCGAGGCGGACGACATCATCGGCACCCTCTCCCGGAAGGCGGAGGAGGAGGGGATGGACGTCGTCATCGTCTCCTCCGACAAGGACATGTACCAGCTCGTCTCGAAGCGCGTGAAGGTGCGCGACGGCCTCAAGGGGAACGAGGTCGGGGAGGAGCAGGTCGTGGAGACCTTCGGCGTCCCGCCGGACAGGGTGGCCGACCTGCTGGCGCTGGCGGGCGACCCGTCGGACAACGTCCCCGGAGTCGCCGGCATCGGCGAGAAGACGGCATCGGAGCTGATCCGCGAGTTCGGCTCCCTCGACGCCGTGCTGTCGGGGACGGAGAGGCTCAAAGGAGCGCGGAAGGAGAAGATCGCGAAGGGGGCCGACGCCGCCCGGCTGTCGATGAAGCTGGTGACGATCGACCGCGGCGTTCCGCTGCGCGAGAAGGTCTCCGCGCTCGCTCCCGCCCCGATCGACGCCGCGCGCGTGGCGCCGCTGTTCCGCCGGCTTGGCTTCCGCAAACTCCTGGAGGAGCTCGACCTGCCCGCCGCCGCGCCCGCCGGCAAACCGGGACGGGGCCCGGAGACCGTACCCTGGAAGCGGGCCGCCGGCCCGGAGGAGCTCGTTTCCGCGCTCAAGGGGAAGAAGCCGCGCGCCGCCGGCCTCGCGTACGACGGAGACCGGCAGACGTGCGCCGCGTTCGCCGTGGAGGGGAGCGGAGTCTTCGTCCTGCCCCCCGATTCGGCCGCCGCCGCGGCCCGGGCGCTCGGCCGCCTCGGCGCGACCGTTCATCTTTTCGACGGGAAGGCGCTGTACCGCAAGGATACGGAGGGCGGGGAGGACCTGCCGCTGTTCGACCTGCAGGTGGCGGGATACCTCCTCGCGCCCGAGGAGGGGACGCCGACATTCCCCAAGCTGCGCGCCCGCTACCTGCCGTCGTCGCTGTCGGCCGCCGAAGGGGAGTCGCGCGAGGACCATGCGGCGGAGCTGGCGGAAGTCACGCTCGCCATGGGGGAGAAGCTGGAAGGGATGCTCCGCGACGCGGGGCTCGTCGAGGTGTTCCGCGATCTCGACATGCCGCTGTTGCCCGTCCTGCACCGGATGGAGGAGCGCGGCATCCGGATCGACCCGGAGATCTTCAGGGAGCTGTCGGTGGAGCTTGCCCGCGACATCGCCGCCATCGAGAAGAAGGTGGCGGAGGCCGCCGGCGGCGGCTTCAACATCAATTCGCCCAAGCAGCTCGCCTTCCTGCTCTTCGAGAAGCTCAAGCTGCCGCCCGTCAAGAAGACCAAGACCGGCTACTCCACGGACGTGGACGTGCTCGAGCAGCTCAAAGCCCTTCACGAGATCCCTTCGATGGTGCTCGATTACCGGACGCTGGCGAAGATCCGCTCCACGTACGTGGAGGTCCTCCCCGGGCTGGTCGATCCGAAGGACGGCCGGATCCACAGCACCTTCAACCAGACGCAGGCCGCCACCGGCCGCCTCTCCTCCTCCGACCCGAACCTGCAGAACATCCCGATCCGCACGGAGCTGGGGGCGCGCATCCGGGCCGGCTTCGTCGCGGACCGCGGGAATGTCCTCGTGGGGGCGGACTACTCCCAGGTGGAGCTGCGGCTCCTGGCGCATCTTTCCGGCGACGCGGAGCTGATCCGCCGGTTCCGGGGCGAGGAAGACATCCATACCGCCACCGCCGCCGCGGTCTTCAACGTCCCCGCCGGCAGGGTCACCGCGGACCAGCGCCGCAAGGCCAAGGTGATCAATTTCGGCATCCTTTACGGGATGAGCCCGTTCGGCCTCTCCCGGGAGCTGGGGATCGGGGGGAAGGAGGCCAAGGAGTACATCGAGCAATATTTCCACCGGTACCCAGGGGTAAAGGAATACATTGAGGATATAAAGGCAAGTGCCCGGAAAAACGGGTATGTTTTGACGATCATGGGGAGGCGTCGCTTCCTGAAGGACATCGACTCGCAGAACCGGGTCCTCCGGGAGGCCGCGGAGCGGATGGCTGTGAACACGCCGATCCAGGGGAGCGCCGCGGACCTGATCAAGCTGGCCATGATCCGGGTGGACCGCGAGTTCCGGGGGAAACGGATGGACGCGCGCCTGATCCTCCAGGTGCACGACGAGCTGATCGTCGAGGCGCCGGAACGCGAGGCGGCGGACGCGGAACGGATGCTCACCGGGGCGATGACGGGGGTGGCGAAACTGTCGGTGCCGCTGACCGTTTCCGTGAGCCGGGGGAGGAATTGGGGGGAAATCCACTGAAAAATCCCCTGCTGCCCGTGAATAGTCCGCGGGGCGGCTCCGTCCTATGACTGAGAGCGCCGGCAAGGACGTCCGGGACGACGCGCTGATCCGCGCGACCCTCGGCGGCGACCAGGAGGCGTTCCGGGAGCTCGTGGAACGATACAAGACGCGGGCTTTCGCGGTCGTCGTAGGGATCGTAGGGAACCGGGACGACGCCCTCGACGTGGTCCAGGAATCGTTCGTTAAGGCGTATTACAAGCTGAAGGAGTTCCGGTTCGGGTCGAACTTCTACACCTGGTTCTACCGCCTGCTGGTGAACCAGGCGATCGACCGGTGGAGGAAGACCTCCCGCTCGGGGGATGTCCCCCTCGACGAAACCTGGCTCACCGAGGACGCATCGCCCCCGGACTCCTTCGCATACCCGGCCACGCCGGAGGAGCTCCTGATGAACCGGGAGCTGGGGGACGCCCTGGAGAAGGCGATCGCGGCGCTGCCGGAGCATCACAGGACGGTCATCCTCCTGCGGGAGGTCGAAGGGATGTCGTACGAGGACATCGCCAAAACGATGGGCTGCTCCACGGGGACGGTCATGTCCCGGCTGCATTACGCGCGGGAGAAACTCAAGACGGCTTTGGGCCGGCACGTGAAGGGGTAGGGACGATGGTGGATTGCGGAACCGCGCGCAGGATGATCGAGCACAGGGCCGACGGGCTGCTGCCGGCCGAGGCGGGGGCGGAGCTCGAAGCGCACCTTTCCGCCTGCGCCGCGTGCGCGGCCGAGCGGCGGAATACGGAAGCCGTGGGAAGGATGTTGCGCCTGCACGCCGCGGTGAGCGCAGGGACGGCGGAGCCGGCGCTCGACGCGATGTGGACCCGCGTCCGGGCGGGCATCGAGGAGGAAAAGGCCGCGCGGCGCGCCTTCCCGGCCTGGAGATGGGTCTGGCTGCCCGCGGCGGTCGCCCTTGTGGTTTTCGGGGTCCTGTTCTACCCTACGGGGACGGATCGTTCGCCGTTCAACCCTCGCACCTTCGATGTCTCCGTCGAGGACGTGGAGTCCGATATCGCCACCGTGGCGCTTGTGGACAAGGGGGAGGAGCTGCCCCGGGTGATCTGGATCATCGAAAATGCCGAGTCCTAAATCCGTTCCCCCGGCGGCGTCCGGGATCGCCGCGTTCCTCCTCGTTCTCCTCCTGCTCGGGAGCGCGGCGGAGGTATGCCTTGCGGGCGGAGCCGTGACCGTCGACCTCGGGACGGTGTACGCCTCCAACAAGGGGGACGAGGTGGATCCGGGCCTGATGAATCTCCGGGGGAAGCTGCAGGTCATGTTCAACTACTCCTCCTATAAAATGATCGACCGCAGGCGGCGCACCCTGGCGGTGGGGGAGTCGGGAACGTTCGAGCTGCCGGGGCGCCGGGCGATGCACGTCAGCCCGCTGCCGGCGCCCGGAAACAAGGTCCGCCTCTCCGTCCAGATCCGGGAGGGAGGGAAAAACCTCCTGACGACGACCGTGGGGATGTCGCGCGGCGGCATGGTCCTGGTCGGCGGCCCGTCCCACGAGGACGGGGTCCTCATCCTTATCCTTTCCGCAAGCTGATCCCCCCCCCGGATTTTCCCTCAGGCGGTTGAATAACCGCCTCCCCCCCTTCGTCGGAACAGGTACGAACGGCTGCAAGGGAGGTGGAGAGATGAAAAAGACCATTTGCATACTGCTGGCACTCGGGATGTTGGCGGCGTTCCCGTACGCAGCGCTTGCGGGCGGCAGAGGCGGCGGGCATTTTCACGGACACGGCCACGGCTTCGGAGGGTTCTTCGCCGGGCTGGTGGGCGGCGCGATCCTCGGCACCATCATCACGAGCTCGCAGCCCGCGGTGGTCTACTCGGCCCCGCCCCCGCCGGTCTACGTCCCGCAGGAGCGGGTCTGGATCCCCGGACGGTACGAGATGCGGTACGAGCGTCAGTGGGTCCCGGGGTACTGGTCGTCCGACGGGTATTCGAGGGTGTGGGTCTCCGGACGGTACGAGAACGTCCGGGTAGAGGTCTGGGTTCCCGGCCACTGGGAGGTACGCGGGTAACCCTCAACATGATTCACTAACGTCGGGCATCTTCCCTCCCCATCATGATCCCGACGGCCGCCCCGGGAAAGTCCCGGGGCGGTTTTTTTTACGATTTTTTCCTACGGCAGCGGGAAAGAAAAGGGGATGATCCCCAGGGCAGACCATATCGAAAGGATGGAGTCGACAGTTTCCTCCGCCTCGGCGAATTTCACGTCGACCGGGATCGTGGGATCTTTTTGGTAAAGCTCTTTTGTTTCCTTCCAGTTTTCGAAGAAGGATTCCTTTCCTCTGCAATCGATGCTGCGGGATTCGCATGCAATCCGGAATTCCAGTCCGGCCGCCGTCCAGAAATCCTTTCGGGTGATGGGCCTGAACCGGATGATCTTCGACAGGTCGTACAGATCCTTGACCCGCACGGCTTCCCCGGGTTTTCGTACTTTCGCGCGGTAGGCGGGGAGGGTGCTTAAAAATGCTCGCGCCTTTTCTCCGGCAATGCGCTCCAGCGTGTACGCTCTGATGGAGACTCCCTCCAGTTCCATATCCGCCACGGATGCTTCCGACAGCGTTTCCGGAGCCGATACGTCGATCGTCAGCGAAGGCAATCCTCTCGTTCCGAGGTTTGCGTGGTCGATCAGGGAAACGGTGGCGAGGAACCCGTCCCAGCCCAGAGGATGGCCGTCTTTGGGATTCGCGTCCACGCGCAGGTTTTTCAACTCGTATCGCACCGGATCCTTCGATTCGAAATAACGGGAGATCGCGCGGCTTAAATGTTCCTCCAGAAAATTTTTCTGCGCTTCCCTGTCCGGGTGTCGCCTGGCGAAGACGGCATCGAGGTTCGAATCGATGTCCAGCGATTTTCTTTGCGCTCCCAGGAGGCGGTTGAGGATAAGCGCTCCCTTGAATACGAGAGCGTTCCTGATTTCCCGATCTTTCCCCAAGGCGAGGAGCAACTCGTTCAGGACTTCATACTTCCAGTTGTCGCGTTGGGTTTCGTTCATTTCAGGGGGTCAGCACATTCCATGAACGATCCGGCCGGGGGAGGTTGATCCCCCGGAGCAGCGGGATGGTCGGAACTTCTTCGAGACCGAATATCCTGTCTCTGGATTCCTCGAGGAACGAGCGGAGATTCTTGCCGGGGGAATGTCCCAGCAGATCGAGCATGGCTCCGGCCCTTCGGATCAGCGGATCGATCTTTATTCGTCTCAGGTAGTCCGACATCAGATCTTCATCGAGTTGACCCGAATACCGCTTCCATGCCTCGAAGACGACCTCCGGCCCGCCGCAGTGGAGGGGATACTGCAGAGTATCCAACAGCGTCTGTTCCACGGTCGAGATTCTTATGTTCGTTCTGCCGGATACGATCCGGGTTTTTATGCCGGGAATGGTATTCGCCGCGCGCTTTATCGAATAGAACGGGACTCCCATATATGTGAATGCATGGGTTCCGAGCCTGGATCTGCCCGGTTCGATTTCCCGGTCGGGGCTCGTGGAAGACGGTTCACGCGCATCGACGTTCGCGGTGCCTGTCGGGTGGATCAAAGAGGCAATGTGATGGTGCACGGGTACTTGCGTCGTAAGGTCGTAATAGGACAAGGCGGAAAAAAAACAGATCACTCCTTTCTGGTTATAGGCCTGGAGCAATTCCACGGGCTCGATCTCCGGTTCCCTGGATTCCCGGATCCCGAAAAGGATGAACTCTTTCGAAGGAGAATCCTTCGATGGTTCGCCATGGACTTCGACCGGCAAACAGGACGCCAGTCCCATATGGATCAGGCGATCGATGATCTCTTTACCGGTGGGAAACGTTGTGGGCAGATCCAATCCTTTCCGGATTTCCATGAAGATCCGGGAAAGGTTGTGACGGGTCAAGCACCGGGTGGACGGCAGGGAAGGCGTTGGTGTGGAAAGCCGCTCGGTAAGGGAGCGGAGGAATTCTTCCCATCGGTATGGGAAGCGAATAGCCACTGGCCGGTTTATCACCTTTACCTGTTATGCTTGCTTCGCAAGCATAACAGGTAAAGGTGATAATGTCAATCCTCACCGGATCGATCGACGGCCGGCCGGTGGATCCAGCCGGAATTGCACCGGCAGAACGAATTTCGTTTCGCCGCCGCGGAACGCCGGCGGGGGAGGAGGGAAGCGCCCCGCGCCCGAGACGGCCTTGAGAGCCGCAGCGTCGAGGATCGGGCTGCCGGAGGAGCGCTCGACAGCCACCGACCCGACCCGGCCGTCGCCCCGGACCTCGAATCCCACGACGACCGTCCCTTCGTGCCCGAGGCGGCGCGCGGCGCGCGGGTACTCCTTGCGGCGGTCGATGCTTCCGAGGAGCAGATCGATGTATCCCGCCCTCGCCTGCGAGGACGGGTCGCCCTCATCACCCGTCCTTGAGCCGCCCGGCGCTTCCGAGCGCGCTCCGGGCGAAGCGGCGCCGCCCGATCCCTGTCCTGATCCGGCAACGGCTGTCGGATGTGCAGCACCTGCGGCAATAATCCCGGAAACATCGCCTGTGCGCTCCGGTTCCGCCGCGGTGGCCGGGACCGCAACCGGCGCGGGCCCGGCGAGAGCAGGAGGAACGTCGGGGATCGATGCGGGAACGGAAAGCGGGCCCGGTTCGGCGGGGGACGGACGCGCGGGCGGCTCGCGGACCGCAGCGACGGCCCCCCCGGCTGCAGATCCCGCCGCGGCGGGCTTCGCGGGGGCCCCGGAACCGCCGGGCGCATCGACCAGCTCGAACAGGATCACGCGGTGGAGCGCGGGGAGGCGGGGGAAGCCGGCGAAGGCGACGACGGCCGCGCCCAGCGCCGCGTGGAGCGCCAGCGAGAGGGCGCCGAACCTCAGGAAAGCGCCCCCCGCGCCGATCCGTGTAGCGTCCGTTGACCGCACGGCCCACCCCGCGATGAAGGAATCACAAGCGCCGGGAACCATGATATCGCGCCCGCGCAGGGGATTTCGCGGTATAGTTCCATCAAATTCCGGGCGAGGGGGAGGGCGTCATGGACCGGCGCGAGTTCCTTCGGCTTTCGGCGGCGGCAGGGGCGGCTCTTGCGGGAGGCGGCATCTTTTCCGGGTGCGACCTCGAAGATCTTGCCCTCCAGGGGGTGCGCATCGTCGATCCCCACGCCCATCCCGACCAGTTCTACCTGAACGTGAGCGAGCCGGCGGACAAATCGTCGTTGATCGAAAACATCGTCGGGGTCGGCATGGTCGCCAGCTCCTTCGCGGCGATCGGCGACCTTCAATACCTGTCCGATCCCGCCACGCTCGGAGCGGGCGAACACGAGAGCACGAAATACCAGATCTCCCTTGCGCAGAAGCTGGCGGACGACGGGAAGGTGAAGAAGGTCCTCAAGACCGCCGACATCCCGTACGCGATCGGGGTGGGAGTTCTTCCCGGCGCGATCTTCGCCGTCGAGGGGGGAGATCCTTTGACCAGCGGCGCCGTCGGCGCGGATCCACAGTACATTGCCGACCGGCGGATCGACGAGTATTACGCGCTCGGCGTCCGGATCTTCCAGCTCCTCCATTACCGGCACAACGACCTCGGGGATGCGCAGTCGACGCGCATCCCGAGCGACCCGAGGGCGCCGTACGGCGGATTGAGGCCGCTGGGCGCGCATGTCGTCGCCCGGCTGCAGGAGAAGGGGATCCTCGTCGACGTCGCGCACGCCGACGCGAACACGGTGCGGGACATCGCGGAGATCGCCCAGAAGCCCGTCATCGACTCCCACACCGGCCTGCGCCCCGAAACGGGAGAGACGCCCTCCCGCCGGCTCCGCACCTGGGAGGAGATGGAGGACATCGCGGGCACCGGCGGGGTTGTTTGCAGCTGGCCGTTTGCATGGCAGACCGACTCCGCGTCGCGCCTGACGCTCGCGGAGTGGGCGCGCGAGCTCGTCCTGATGAAGCAGCGCCTGGGCATCGCGCACGTCGGGATCGGCACCGACGGCGGAGGCGGGCTGCCGGCGAAGGTCGAGGGATATGCGGGGGTCCAGGACCTCGGCGCCCTCGCGCTTGCGCTGCGCAAGGCCGGCATGTCGCAGGGCGACGTGAAGGCGGTCCTCGGCGGGAACGTCCTGCGCGTTCTGAAGGAGTGCATCGGGTAGCCCGACCGAGCGCAACGCGATAGACATGCCCGTATCCGCCGCCGCAGTAGGAGGCTGGTGAGAAATGCGGGCTAGGGACGGGGGGGAGCGGCGGTGGAGATGTACGGCCGCAGGCGCGGCGACGCGGGCGCGGAAGGCGATGCGGGCGGCCCCTCGGGGACGCCGCTGCGCAACTCGCTCTGGAACCTTCTGTTCCGCGTGCTCTCCGCGACCGACTACGCCCGGACGGCGTGGTCGACCGTCCTTCGCGGCGCGGCGCTTTCCTTCTTCCGGGAGCCGGTCGACGAGCTGCCGCTTTCCGACAACGACGCCTCCCGGCTCGCGCTCAAGGAGCGTTTCTTCGCGCTTCCGGAGCCGGCGGTGTACGCCCTGTTCGAGTTCTTCCTGACCAGCGACGAGGCGGGGCTGAAGGAGGTGGACCGGAAGCTGGTCCGCCGCGCGCTGAACGAGCTGCTCGAGCGGGAAGACGCGGAGGTGCGCCTGTACCGGGACCGGTTCCGCCCGTACCAGGACGCGCTCGGGTTCAACGAGACGGTGGAGGCGGAAGAGGCGGTGCGGCTGTTCGACCTCGACGCCGCGAAGCGGCACCTCGACGCGGCGCAGGTGTACCTCATCGGGCGCCCCGAGCCGGAGCCGCGCCCGGCGCTGCGCGAGGCGGTCCTCGCGGTGGCCGCGACCGCTTACGAGGTCGCGAGGCGCGGGACGCGGGAAGGGGATCCGTCGCCCGTCCTGCGGGTCGGATCGGTGGCGCACGCCGCCCGCGCCGCGGGGATCCCCGGGCCGCTGCTGCCCGGCATCGAGGCGCTGCTGCGCCGCGCGCACGCGCTCAGCGGCCTGCCGATGGAAGGGGAGGGAAGGCCGGAGGAGCCGGAGCCCGTCGACCTGCGCGAGGCGCGCCTGCTGGTCGTGTTCGCCTCGTCGCTGATCGTGCTGCTCCTCCGAAAGAAGGAGGAAGAGGGGAGCGCGTTCGCCTGAGGGGCCAAGCCGCCCTTCATGCCCGCGGGATCCCTTTCGGCGCCTCCGGCCCGCGCCGCAGCCGCACCAGCGCATCCACCACGTCGACGGCGCGGTCCACCGCCGCGAAAAGGTCGAGGTTCCCCTTCGACACCGCGCCCAGCGCCGCCGCGCGCCGGCAGTACTCCATCACCGGATCGAACCACCCGCCGGTGTTCGCGACGACGATCGGGCGGGAATGGAGGCCGAGCTGCTTCCACGTGAGGATCTCGAAGAACTCGTCCAGCGTGCCGAACCCGCCGGGCAGGATCGCGAAGGCGTCCGCCAGGCGGCTCATCTCCTTTTTCCTCTCATGCATCGAGCGGGTGACGATCATCTTCGTCAGCCCTTCGTGCGCGAGCTCCTTCGTGCAAAGGAAACGCGGGATGACGCCCGTGACCTTCCCGCCTCCCGCGAGCACGGCGTCGGCGAGCACCCCCATCAGCCCCACGGAGCCGCCCCCGTACACCAGGTCGATCCCTTCCCGGGCCATCCGTTCGCCGAGCTCCCGCGCCTCCTCGCGGAACGATTCCGGGAGGCGGTTGCTCGAGCTGCAAAAGACGCACAGGCGGCGAAGATACATGCAGGGGAAAATAGGCTCTCCGGAGGAAAAAGGGAAGAGGGAACAATTCCCTTGACACGGCGGGCGCCGGGTAAATACTATTAACACTATAGACATTATGGAGGATGCTGTCATGCCGAAATGGTTCGAGGACAATTCGCTCTCCATCGGGAACACGCCGCTGGTCCGCCTGAACCGGATCGCCGCCGGGACGGGCGCCACCGTCCTGGGCAAGGTGGAAGGGCGTAATCCGGCCTACTCGGTGAAGTGCCGCATCGGCGCCTCGATGGTATGGGACGCGGAAGAGAAGGGGCTGCTCGGGCCGGGCAAAACGATCGTCGAGCCGACCTCGGGGAACACGGGGATCGCGCTGGCCTACGTGGCGGCCGCACGCGGTTACGAGCTGATCCTCACGATGCCCGAGACGATGAGCGTGGAGCGGCGGACGGTCCTCAAGGCGTTCGGGGCCAAGGTCGTCCTGACCGAGGGGGCGAAGGGGATGAAGGGGGCGATCGCGAAGGCGGAGGAGATCGTGGCGTCCGATCCCGCGAAGCATTTCATGCCGATGCAGTTCGAGAACCCGGCGAACCCCGCCATCCACGAAACGACGACGGGGCCGGAGATCTGGGACGCCACCGGCGGCGCGGTCGACGTGCTCGTCTCCGGCGTAGGGACCGGCGGCACGATCACCGGCGTCTCGCGGTACATCAAGAACAGGAAGGGGAAGAAGATCGTCTCGGTGGCGGTGGAGCCGGCCCACAGCCCGGTCATCACGCAGAAGCTCGCGGGGCAGCCGCTGGTCCCCGGCCCGCACAAGATCCAGGGGATCGGCGCGGGATTCATCCCCGGGACGCTCGACCTTTCCGTCGTCGACCGCGTCGAGCAGGTGACCAACGACGAGTCGATCGCTTACGCGCGGCGCCTGGCGCGGGAGGAAGGGATGCTCTCCGGGATCTCCAGCGGCGCGGCGGCGGCGGTGGCCGTGCGGCTCGCGGCGCTCCCCGAGTTCTCCGGGAAGACCATCGTCGCGATCCTGCCGGACGCGGGCGAGCGGTACCTGACTACGGCGCTGTTCGAGGGATGGTTCGAGTCATAGGCCATATCGTCCCGACGTACAGCGTGACGATGCCGAGGGTGAGCGGCCGGCGCTCCACGGTCGCGCAGCCGGCGGCGCGCATCATCGCCGCGAACAGCTCCGGCTCCGGGAACGACAGCACGGACTCGGGGAGGTATTCGTACGCGTCCCTGCGCGAGAAGATCCCGGCGATCCGCGGCAGGGCCCGGGTGAAGTAGAAGCGGTACAGGGCGGCCAGAAGGCCCCGCTTCGGGACGGAGAACTCGAGGACCACGACGCGCCCGCCCGGGCGGACGACGCGGCAAAGCTCCTTCAACGCCAGCTCCCGATCCACCACGTTGCGGATGCCGAAGGCGACGCAGGCGGAGTCGAACGATCCGTTTCGGAAGGGGAGCGATTCCCCGGCCGCGCGGGCGAAGGAGACGTTCGCACCCCGCCCTTCCTTCGCGCACTTTTCGCGCCCGATCCGCATCATCTCGAGCGACAGGTCCGCTCCCGCGACGCTCGCGGAGGGTCCCTTCTGCCGCAGGATCTCCAGCGCCATGTCGGCCGTGCCGGTCGCCAGGTCGAGGTGACGCCCTCCGGTCTCCGGCGACATCTCCGACACCGCGACGCGCCGCCACCGGCGGTCGATCCCCGCCGACAGGAGCCGGTTCAGCAGGTCGTACTTCGGCGCGATCCGGGAGAACATCTCCCCGATGGCGCGGTTCCGTTCGTCGAGTCGGTACAAGCCGGATTTCCTCCAAGGCATGCAACGGGTAAGAAGTATACCCCAAGAGTGCGTTCTTGCCTTTTCCGGGGCTAATTTCGATAATGATCCCGCGTCCCGAAAACGGAGTGCGTCCCCTATGATCATGGTCATCGAATGCGGGAGCTGCGGCTCCCGCTTCCGGCTCGCGAAATCCCTGTTCAAGGATTCGCGGGCGATCCGCGTCCGCTGCCGGAAGTGCGGCGGGCAGATCGTCGTCGAGAATCCCGATCTGCCGGCCTTCGCGGAACCGCCGCCCGAGCCCGCGCCGCCGCCCGAGCCCGTGCCCGTGCCTGTGCCCGAGCCGGCGATCTCGCTTGCGCCGCCGCCGGACGAGCCCGTAACGGAGCCGCAGCCGTCCCCGGAACCGCCGCCCGCCGCCGACCCGACGCGGGCGATGGCGGAGCTGCTGCGCGAGATCGAGGGGGAGCAGGATCGGGAGCCCGCCGGGCCGCCCGAATCTCCCGAGCCGCGCGATCTCTCGCGGGACCTCCCACCCGAGTTGACACGGCGAACGGATTCCTCCTACGGGACAGAGGCGCTGGCGTCCGCGCTGGAAGACCTGTTCCGGCAGCAGCCCGCTCCCGCGGCCGAACGGGAAGCCGTTCCCCCCGTTCCGAAAGAGCCGCCGAAGGCCGGGCCGGCCGTTTCCGCGGCGCGGAAGGAACAGCCCGTGACGGTCCGCGAGCGGCCTCCGTACGCCAGTCCCCTGTTCGTCGTGCTGGCCGTCCTCTGGGTCCTGCTGCTGGCCGGGGCGGCGCTCTTTTTCGGGACCGGGTATTTCGACCGGTTCAGAGGGAGCGGGCGCGCGCAGGGAACGCAGGACGCCTCCGCGAAGGGAACGAACGCCGGGCCGGTCTACGAGGTCAGCGACGTGCGCTATTTCCTGGATAACGCATACGAAGGGGGAACGATCTTCGCCGTCGCGGGGAACGTCACGAACGTCGCCCGGATCGAGACGGGCGATATCCGCATCCGGGCGCTGCTCTATGGGCAGGACAACGCGTTCCGCATGGAGAAGGAGGTCCTCGCGGGAAACTGGATCGAGAACCAGGTGCTGCGCCACATGAAGCAGGACGCCGTCGAGGAGTTCCTGACGCGGAAGTCCGGGAGCCGGGAGATCCCGAAGGGGGAATCCGTCCCCTTCATGGCGGTGTTCTTCGATCCCCCCGGGAAGGTCGAATCGATCGAGGTGAGGGCCATCGCCGCGCCGGGCCGATAACCTTCGCCCGGATTGAATATTTCCCGCCCCGGGACCCGTCTAATCTGCATGATGCGAGGGGAGGATCGCTTGCCATGAAGCTCGCAAAGCAAGCCCTTTTTCTGATGATTTTCGCCTCGATCGCTTTCGTTGCGCCCGTATCCGCAGCCGAGACGGACGACGAGGGGATCCCGGCGTATTCGATAGCGCGCCTCAAGGTGCTCGCCGGGACGGCCTGGACCCGGTCCGCGGAGGACGGCGACTGGGCGGAGGCCTCGACGAACACCCCCTTGACGCCGAACAGCCGGGTCAGCGTCCCCGAGGGATCCGAAGCCGAGCTGCAGTTCCACGGCGGGCAGTTCGTCCTGCTCCGGTCGGGCACCGACCTTGAGGTTCGGGAGATGGCGGAGCAGAAGACCGCTTTCCGCCTGCGGGCGGGCGAGATCCGGTTCGACCTGCCGGGCGACGACTTCGCGCCCGTGAACGTCCGGGTCCCCGGCGGCGGCCGGGCGGAATTCCCGACGCCGGGGCGGTACTGGCTCACGGTGAACGACGACGACACCACGCGGCTCGTCGTCCGGCGGGGCGAGGCGTCGGTCTCGCAGGACGGCGCGAAATACCGGATGAACGAGGGGGACACGGCGACGATCGGCCGCGACATCACGGTCGCGAGGTACGAGGGCCCGCCCGACAGCGAGCCGCTGCCCGAGCCGTTGTCGGAGACCGAGCGCAGCGCCGGCGTCCCGCCGGTGGTCGGATACGAGCTGCGCGATTACGGCGAATGGGTCCACACGCCGGCGTACGGCTACGTCTGGCGTCCCCGCGTTGCGGCCGGCTGGTCGCCGTACACGTACGGGCGCTGGGTCTGGATCTCCCCGTACGGATGGACATGGGTGTCGTACGAGCCGTGGGGCTGGTACCCGTATCACAGCGGCTACTGGTACAGCGATCCGGTGTTCGGATGGTGCTGGTCGCCGTTCCACTCGTTCGTCTCGGTGGGGTTCGTCTTCGGGATCCACGACCACTTCCACCATAACGCCTTCTTCCACCACCGGCACTTCCGGTTCCACACCAGCAACGTCCGGTTCGTGTCCGACGGGCGCGACTTCCGCTGGGTGCCTCTGCGCCCCGGGGAGCGTTTCCGCCGTGCGGACATCCCCCGCGGCGACGCGCGCCTCGCGCGTTTCGATCGCCGGCTTGAAGGAGGCCGGGTGTTCTCGCGCTCCGGCCCGTCGGGCGGCGGCTCGCGGAGCGAGTGGCGCGACGTGACGGTCGTGCGGACCGAGCGGCAGGCGGCGATCCGGACCGACTCCTCCGGCAGCGGGCGCAGGGACGTCCGCCAGGTTCGGCCGGAGCTGCGCGGCAGCGTGCCGCAGGGCAGCCGTGGGCAGGGCGGATCGCAGCAGCGGCAGCCGCAGGTGACGGCCCCGCGCAGCGGATCCGGTTCGTCCGGCTCTTCCGGCTCGCGCTCCGCGCCGGTAGTGCGGGACGGCGCGACGCGGTCCGGAGGGAGCGGCTCCGGCTCCGGCGGCGGCTCGCGAGGGGGCGGCGGATCCGGCGCAAGGTCGCGGGACAGCGCGCCGGTCGAGATGGAGCGCGCCCCGGCCAGGCCGGCGCCTGACCGCAGCATCGGCGGCGGCAGCGGCGGTTCGCGCGGCGGGGACGACTCGCGCGGCGGCGGCGAGTTCCGCGGCGGCGATCGCGGCGGCGGTTCGCGCGGCGGCGGAGAATTCCGCGGAGGCGGCGGTTCGCGCGGCGGCG
>JBFLWB010000098.1 GCA_040758155.1 Thermodesulfobacteriota bacterium | reverse complement strand
TGTCCGGGTGATCGCGGGGGTCAGGATCATCTGCTGGACGATCCCCATCGCCTCATCCTTGGACACCCGGACCCACTCCCTAACGCGGGAACGGACCCCCAGTTCCTTGGCCAGCCGCTTCGCCTCCGATGACGACAGGGGATCGAGGAGGGCGAGGAACAGGACCGCCCATTTCTCGACCTTCTCATCAAGGTACAGCAGAGAGAACCAGGCCAGTACCTCCTGGGTTTCCTCGAGGAGCCGGATCTGCTCCTTGTCGAGCGTGAGCGCTGGATGGATCGACGGCCCGACCCCCATCTCGGCGAGGCGTGTGAAAATGGAAACCGGATCCGATTCCTGAAGAATCAGTTCCAACTCGCTGAAAAGACGGGGTTTCGGAAGCCGGCGCACAAGATCGAGCCGCACCGCGTTCCGGATGAGGTTCAAGGTGTGCCGGCTGATCGAGAACCCGAAGCGGCATTCGAACCGGACGGCGCGCAGGATCCGCGTGGGGTCCTCGATGAACGACAGGGAGTGCAGAACCCGGATCCCCTTCTCCTTGATGTCCCGCTGGGCGCCGAAGAAATCGATCAGCCCGCCGAACCCGGCCGGATTCAGCCGGATCGCCAGGGTGTTGATGGTGAAGTCGCGCCGGTACAGGTCCTGCTTCAGCGAGCTGTACTCCACTGTAGGGAGGGCCCCCGGCTCCAGGTAATATTCCACCCGGGCGGAGGCCACGTCGATCTTGAACCCGTCCGGGAAAACGAGCACCGCGGTGGCGAACTTGTGATGGGACCGGACCCGCGCTCCCTCCTGCAACCCGAAGGCATCGGCGAAGCGGATCCCCTCCCCCTCCACGACGATATCCACGTCGAGGTTTTCCACCCGCATCAGCAGGTCCCGGGCGAATCCGCCGACGACGTAGGCCCGCATCCCCAGCCGGTCCGCGCACTCCCCAGCCGCCTGCAGGAGCTTCATCACCCGCTCCGGAAGGCGCTCCCGCATCAGGTACGCGACGTTCTTGGGGCGCGCCATCGCGCCTTCCATGGGGATGTCCTCTCCCGTGTCCGGGTGCTTGACGTCCCGGACGTCGTAGAGGAACTGGAGCAGACCCGTCCGCGTGATGATGCCCACCAGCTCGCCCTCCCGGACCACCGGGACCAGCCGCTGGTTCTTCCCGATGACGACCTCCTGGATCCGCTCGATCCCGTCCCCGGGGGCGACCACCTCGAAGTCGCCGTTCATGTATTCCGCCACCCGCTCGTCGCCCAGCCCGTGGTAGGACGCCTTCTCCACCACCTGGCGGGTGATGGTGCCGACCACTTCCATTCCCCGCATGACGGGAACGGCGTTGATGCCCGAGCGGGCGAGCATCCGGTCGACCTCGCTGATCGGGTCGTCCTCGTTCACGGTCCGCGGGGGGGACACCATCAGGTCGGCGGCCGTACGGCGCGGGATGATCTTCGCCGAGAGCACCCGCAACAGCTTCTCCCGCACCTGGAAGATCGTGGCGTCCTTGACCGACGCGGACGCCGCGTACGAGTGCCCGCCGCCGCCGAACTCGCGCATCACCGCCCCGGCGTCCACCTCGGGCTTCCGGCTCCTGCCCACCAGGACCACCCGGTCGCCCATCTGGCACAGGACGAAGAGGACATTCAGCGCCTCCATGTCGCGCAGCTTGTGCACCAGGAGCGCGAGGTCACCGACGTACTCCTCCCGCCGCGCCTCGGCGATCACCAGCTCCACGCCGTGGATCGTGTACGAGCGGGCTCCCTGGATCAGGTCGTACAGCAGGGAGACCTGCTCGGAAGTCATGTCGCGGGCCAGGATGTCAGCGACCTCCCCCAGCCGTCCGCCGCAGGAAAGCAGGTGCGCCGCCGCCTGGTAGTCCTCGATCGTGGTGGAGGGGAAGATCAGCGATCCCGTGTCCTCGTAGATCCCCAGCATCATCACCGTGGCCTCGTCCGGCGAGATCGGAATCCCCCGCTCCTTGAGGATCTGCACGAAAATCGTGGTGGTGGACCCGACGTTGCGGATGACTTCGACGTTCCCGCATATGTCGGAGGCATCCCCGGGGTGGTGGTCGTAAACGTGGATCTCCACCCCCGGCTTCCCCACCAGTTCCGCGAACATCCCGATGCGCGCGCTGTTGCGGATGTCCACCAGGATCATGCGCGTGACCTTCTTCAGGTCGATCTCGCGCGGCTTCCGCATGGGGAGGGTGTAGAAGGCCGACTGGACGAGGAATCCCTTGACCGACTCCTCCGGCGCGCCGGGGAGGACGCACACCGCTTCCGGGTAGAGCTTCTGCGCCGCCAGCATCGAGGCGATCGTGTCGAAGTCGGCGTTCACATGGGTGGTGATGACATCCACGGTTCCATCTTACGGGAACCTGGGGAAAAAATCGCCTGGCCGCTCCGGACGGTGAACGGGTCGTCAGCCGCGCGGGTGGTGCTTCCGGTGGATCTCCCGCAGCCGCTCGGGGGTGACGTGGGTGTAGATCTGGGTGGTCGCGATGTCGGCGTGCCCGAGCATCGCCTGGACGGCCCGCAGGTCCGCCCCTCCCGCGAGCAGATGCCCCGCGAAGGAGTGCCGCAGCACGTGCGGGGAGATCTTCTCCTCGATCCCGGCCGCCAGCGCCCAGTACCGGATCCGGTTCCACAGCGTCTGCCGCGTGATCGGCCTCCCCAGCCGCGAGAGGAACAGCGCGTTCGTGGGCCGCTTCTTCAGGAAATCGGGACGGACCGCCTCCACGTATTCCCGAAGGGCGGCCAGCGCGGCGTCGGCGACCGGGACGACCCGCTCCTTGCTCCCCTTCCCCAGGACCCGCAGGAAACCGGCGTTCTCTTCGACGTTCTCCATCCGCAGCGACACGACCTCCGACGCGCGCAGCCCCGACGCGTACATCAGCGTCAGCATCGCCTTGTCCCGGATCCCCTCCGGGGTGGCGCGCTGCCGGTCGGGCGCCTCGAGCAGCCGCGTCACCTGGCTGACCGTGAGGTATTTCGGCAGAGGGCGTCCCGGCTTCGGGGGCCGGACCTCCGCGATGGGGCTGGCCTGCAGCCGCCCTTCGCGGACCATGAACCGGAAAAAACCGCGCAGCGCGGAGACGTGGCGGGAGACGGAGCGGGAGGACAGCCCGCCTTCCCGCAGGGCGGTGAGGTAGGAGAGGAAGTGCCCGCGGTTGAACTGCGCGGCCCCGATCCCCCGCTCTTCCAGGAATCCGACGAACCGCTTCAGGTCGGCGCCGTACGACTCCAGCGTGTTCGGGGAAAGCCGCCGCTCCGTGGACAGGTGGAGCAGGTACGATTCGGCGAGAGCGTCGTTGTCCATCGCTACCCCGCCTCCGGGAGGGAGACCTCCAGGATCCGGGCCTCCATCGTGTCGAGGTCCACAACCGCGCAGGTGGCCTTCCCCTGCGTCAGCCCGCACGCCTCCCCGGGATTGATCACGAGCGCCTTTCCGACGCGCATCGTCATGGAGCGGTGCGTATGGCCGAAGAGGACCAGGTCGAACCGGCCCGGCTCCCCCAGCTCGGTCTGCATCTCCCGGAACGAATGCGCCATCAGGACGACGCGCCCTCCCAGCTCCCGCACGGCGGGCCCTTCGAGGAACGCCCCGCCGGTCGCCTCCTGGAGCCCGTCGCGGTCGCGGTCGTTGTTCCCGAAGACCCCGATCATCGGGATCCCCGACGCCCGGAATCCCGCCAGGATCTCCGGGGAGCAGACGTCGCCCAGGTGGAGGATGACTTCGACCCCCTCCGACCGGAACAGTTCCAGGACCGCTTCCGCCGCTGTTTGCCGGTCATGGGTGTCCGAGAGGATACCCGCCTTCAACGGATCGCTCCCGTCCCCCTCATTCCCTTTCCTCTCCGATGGCCTGGAGGACGGCCTGACGGACCTCCTCCTGGCGTTCGGGATCCGTGATCTTCTTCCCGTCGCGGTCGACCAGGTAGAACGCGTCGGCTACCTGGTCGGCCTTCGTCGAGATCTTCGAGAGGTGGATGTCGATCCCCAGCGAGGTGAGCGTGCTGGTGATGTCGTAGAGCAGCCCGATCCGGTCGTACGTGAACACGTCGACCACCGTGTACCGGGAGGAGGAGGCGTTGTCGAATTTCACCTTGGTCGGGCGGTAACGTGGGACCTTGTCGCGCACGAATTTTCCCACCTTCGGCGCGGCGATGAGGGTCTCCACGGACAGGCGTCCGGAGAGGACGGCCGCGAGGTCCGCGGCCACCCGTTCCTTCTTCGCCTCCCCCCGGAGGCTCTTCCCGCGCCAGTTCACGTAGAAGGTGTCCAGGGCCACCCCGTCGAGCGTCGTGGCGATGGAGGCGTTCAGGATGTTCAAGCCGTTCGCCGAGAGGGTCCCCGCGATCTTGGCGAAGATCCCGCGCTCGTCCGGGCAGAGGACGATGAACTCCGTCACCCCCGCCTCCGGGGAGTCGATCGCCTCCACGATGGGGGTCTTTCCGTCGAAACGTGCGAGGAGGCGGCAATGCGCCGTGAACCGGGAGTCCGGCGTCGCGAGGAGATACCGATCGTCCACCCGCGCGACGAACCGGACCCCCGAATCGCCCGGCTCGTCCCGGAGCAACTCCTCCACCATCCGCCGCCGAAGGAATGCCCGCTCCTCGAACGGATGCTTCAGCACCCCCTGCTCCAGAACGTTGCGAGCCTTCTCGTACAGCTCGCCCAGGAGCATCGCCTTCCACTGGTTCCAGACGTCGGGCCCCACCTCCCTCATGTCCGCGTAGGTCAGCAGGTAGAGCATGTCGAGCCGCGCGGGGGTCCGGACGGTCTCCGTGAAGGAAAGGATCATCTCGATGTCGTGGAGGTCGCGTCTCTGCGAGACGTTGGCCATCAGAAGGTGCTGCTCCACGAGGAACACGAGATCGGAGATTTCCTCTTCCTTCAGCCCCCACCGTGCCCCGATGCGCCCGACGATCTCCGCGCCGATCCGGGAGTGGCCGTGCCCTTTCCCCTTCCCGATGTCGTGGAGCAGGATCGCCAGCGTCAGCAGCGCCTTGTTCCGGACCGTCCCGTAGATCCGCAGGAACCCCTCCTCCTCCGGGGTCCGCCGGTCCGACACGGCGATCCGCGCCAGGACGCTCGCGCAGCGGATGGAGTGGATGTCCGCCGTGTAGACGTGATAGATGTCCCGAAGCACGCGGCAGTACAGCGGGGCGAACTCGGGGATGAACCGGCCGAGGAAGAGGCACTCGTTCATGGCGAGGAGCGTCTCCCTCAGGTGGGCCGGGTCGCCCAGGATCTCCAGGAACCGGGCGGCCGCCTCGCGATCCCCCCGGAACTCCTCCCCGATGACGGGAAGCGTCCCCTGGAGGATCCGTTTCGCCTGCAGGGAAAGGATCGACTTCGTCTGCTGCAACGTCCGGAAGAACTCGAAGATCCGGATCGGCTCCTTCTCCAGGGCCGCGCTGTCGTTGACCTGCAGCTTCCCCTTGTAGAGGATTCCCTCGTTCCCGACCCATCGCCTCCGGAGGGAGAAAAACGACTTGAGGGCGGGGGGCGCATCGTCCGGAAGCGGCCTCCCCACTCCTTCCAGTATTTCCTGCGTAAGCTGCGCCGCGGAGGCGGCATGGAGGTAGTACGACTTCATGAAGCGCTCCACGCCGAGGCTGACGCCCTGCTTCCGGTACCGGAACCGCTCCGCGATCTGCTCCTGCGCCTCGAATGTGAGAACATCCGACTTCTTCCCGAGGACGTAGTGGAGTTCGTTGCGGACCCGGAGGAGGTAGTCCATGACGAGCCGGATCCCCTCGACGGCCCGAAAGTCCACGACCCCCTTCTGGCGCAGCTCCGCAAGGTTCCGGCACTTGTACTTCACCCGGGCGGTCCAGACGGCCGTCTGAAGGTCACGCAGCCCGCCCCGGCCCTCCTTGACGTTCGGCTCGAGGAGGAAGACCGTCGATCCCACTTTTTCGTGCCGCGAGCGCATCTCCTCGATCTTCCGGTCGATGAAGCGGTCGCCCGAGGCGTAGTAGATGAACCGGTCGA
>JBFLWB010000097.1 GCA_040758155.1 Thermodesulfobacteriota bacterium | reverse complement strand
CACGGCATCGCTTCCGATAACAAGGATTCGGGATATATTAAAGTCTACGTCAACCTCCAGCGGGGCACAATCGATTCACCGCTGGAGACCGGTTGCGGGTATCCTTAAAATAACAGGAACTTCCGGCGGAGGACCGTACCGTGACCCGATACCGGCTGCACGTCGTCGACGACGATGAACTGATCCGCGACGCGCTATCGTCCGCATTCTCGGAGACATACGACGTCGAGACGTTTCCATCCGCGGAAAGCTTCCTGGAAGCGATCCCCGAAAGGCCGCCCGACCTCCTCCTCCTCGACCTGGGGCTGCCGGGGATGAGCGGGGTCGATGCGCTGAAGGTCGTCAAGGATCGACGTCCGGAGACCGTGGTCGTCGTCATCACCGCGTACGAAGATGCACCGCGGGTGATCTCCTGCATGAAGGCCGGCGCCTACGACTACATCGTCAAGCCGCTCGACCTGGAAACGCTGGAAATTACGGTCCGGAACGCGCTGGAAACGATCCGGCTCCGGAAGGAAGTCGAGTCGCTGCAGGCCAAGCTCCTCGACGAGCACATCCCCGCCTTCATCGGGAAAAGCGACACGATCCAGAGCATCATGGAGCTCGTCGCGTCGGTCGCGAAAAGCCCGGACACCCCCGTCCTCATCGAAGGGGAGACCGGGACGGGCAAGGAGATCATCGCGAGCGCCATTCACTACCGCAGCCCCAATTTCCAGGGGCCGCTGGTGACCATCAACTGCGCCGCCATCCCGAAGGAGCTGCTCGAAAGCGAGCTGTTCGGCTACGAAAAGGGGGCGTTCACCGGCGCCAGCCTCTCCGGAAAGGTCGGCATGGTGGAGATGGCTTCCGGGGGGACGCTGTTCCTCGACGAGGTCGGGGAGGTGAACCTCGATTCGCAGTCGAAGCTGCTGCGGTTCCTCGAGCGGGGCGAGTTCTACCGGGTCGGCGGGACGAAGATGCACAAGGTGCGCACGCGCGTCATCGCGGCGACGAACCGGGACCTCCTGAAGGAGGTGGACGCCGGGCATTTCCGCAGGGACCTGTATTACCGCCTCGCGGTTGTCAAGCTGCGGGTGCCCTCCCTCAACGAGCGGCCGGGAGACATCGTGCCGATCGCGCTGTTTTTCCTGCACGAGTTCTCGAAGAAATTCGGCAAGAAATTCACCGGGATCTCGGAGGAGGCGCGCGAGGCGCTCAAGGCCTTCCGGTGGAAGGGGAACGTCCGGGAGCTGCGCAACCTCGTTGAGCGGGGAGCGCTCGTGGGCCCCGGGCCGGAGCTCGGCTCCGCGGACATGGGGCTTGCGGAAATCCGCCGCGAGGCCGATCCGCCCGCGGCCGGCGACGGGACCGGATTTCCGCCGATCCCTCCGGGAGGGATCGACCTGCCGGAGAGGATTTCCGCGATGGAACGGCACTACTTCTCCGAGGCGCTCGCCATGGCGAAGGGGAACGAGACCCGCGCGGCGGCGCTGCTGGGCATCCCTCACCACACGTTCCGGTATCAGCGTCGGAAGAAGGAGGCGAAATCGCCCGACGTGTGAATTTCACAAGACCTTCATAAAATTCCCACGCATCCTCCGCGCCGCATCCTTGCCGTAATCCGGCATCCCTACGGAATTACAAGCATTTTCCGCGGTCCCACCTCCTTCACTCCCGGCACGGGCTTTGCTTTTCATCATTACCTCAAGGGAGGCATTCCACGGTTTCGGGGGCGGCAGGGAAGGATCGCGATCGCATGCAAAGGGGATATCTGTCCACACACCGGCAGGACGCCGTAGCGGCGCCGGAAGCGGTCTTATCCGTCGACGCCAGGTACGAGCAGATCGTCCGGATCGTGGGTGCGTTCGCCCACCATTTCAACAACCTGCTGACGCCCGTCCTCGGGTATGCCGACCTCATCCTTGCGCGCCCGTCGTGCGCGCCGGAGACCTGCAGCGATGCCGAGACGATCCTCCGCGCCGCCGAGCGCGCCGCGTCGATGATCGACCGGCTGTTGAACTTCGCCGGCAGATCCCGCCTGAACCCGCAGCTCCTGGATCTGAACGCCCTCGTCTCGGGCATGGCGCCCCGCATCATGAGCGTGATCGGGCCGGGGATCGACTTCGAAACGAGGCTGGACCCGGCCGCCCGGAGGATATACGCGGATCCCGGCCAGGCGGAGGGCCTCCTGCTGGACCTGGTCGCCAACGCCTGCGAGGCGATGCCCCGCGGGGGACGGCTGGTCGTGAAGACCTCCGGGATCGAATCCGGCCGTTGCCGCCTCCGCCACGGCGTGAAGGTCGCGCCGGGATCCTACACCGCGCTGACCGTCCGGGACACGGGCGTGGGAATGGACGCGGAGTGCCGGGCCCGCGTTTTCGAACCGTTCTTCACGACGAAGCAGGGCGCCCCCGGTCTGGGGTTGTCTTCCGCCTACGGATTCGTGAAGCGGTCGGGGGGATTCATCTGGATCGCCGGCGCCCCCGGGAAAGGGGCGCTGGCGACCGTGTGCTTCCCGTGCGCGGAGCCGGGATGCCCGGAGACGGGCGAAACGCCGGCCTGATTCAATCCCCGTCGAGCGCGAGCCGCAGAAGCTGCACGGGGTGCATCACTTCCACTTTCCGCTCCGGATCCAGATGATTGGAAATGGTCAGGTTGCATCCCGGGCAGCAGGTGGCCAGGACCTGGGCGCCGGTGCCATGAATATTGTCCACCTTCCGCCGGGTGATCTTCCGGGAGGTCCCGGCGTGTTCCACCTGGAAGGCGCCGCCCCCCCCGCAGCAATCGCCCGCCCCCGGCAGCTCCACGAACTCCACGCCGGGGATCCCCTTCAGGAGGTTCCTCGGCTGCGCGGAGACCTTCTGCGCGTTCACGAGGTGGCACGGGTCGTGGTAGGTGACCCGGATCTTCCGCCCGCCGTTCCGCATCGCGGGCAGCCAGTCCCGGTGCCCGTCGATGAAAACGGTCACGTCCGTCACCTTCCTCCCCAGCAGCTCCGCCGCCGCGATCTCCTCCTGCGTGACGCTTTCCCCCAGCTCGCGCAGGTCGAGGAGCAGGTGGGCGTACTCCTTCTTCAGGCCGTCGGAGCAGGTGGCGCAGTCGCACACAACGGCGTCCACGTCCTCGCGCGCGAAGACCTTCAGCGTCTCCCGGATGACCCGCAGCGAGGCCTCGCGGTCCCCCGACATGAAGATCGGCATGCCGCAGCAGCCCTGGTTCTTCGGCGTGATCACCTCGACGCCCATCTTCGAGAGCACCTCGACAACCGCCAGTCCCGTATTCCCGTACAGGAAATTGGTCGCGCAGCCATGGAAGTAGAGGACCTTCGCCCGCGCCTTTCCTTTCGGCGCCGTCACTTCGGAGACCTGCCGGGAGAACGACTTATCGTTGAGCGCGGGGATGCGCGCGAGGTTCAGGGCGCCGGCGTTCACCTTCGATTCCAGCCGCTCGCCGCCGAACATCTTCCGGGCCCACTTGCCGAACCAGACGGAGCCGGACATCATCCACGAGCTCGCCAGCAGCTGGAACACCGCGTTCTTCTTCCAGTCCATGCCGTAGCGCTGCACGGCCCGCCAGCGGACCCCTGAATAGAGGTGCGTCCCGTGGACGCCGCTGGGGCAGTTGGCGACGCAGCCGCCGCACAGCAGGCAGGTGGAGAAGAAGGCGTTCTTCACCTCTTCCGCGAGATCCAGGTTCCCCTCTGCGAGCTCCCGGGATAGCTGGACCTTGCCGCGCGGAGTCGCGGACTCCGTCAGCAGCTCCTTGTAGACCGGGCAGTGGGCCATGCACAGGCCGCACTTGATGCAGTGGTAGATGTTCTCTTTCGTGTTGTCGGCGAACAGCGGTTTATCGCTCATGGCCCCTCACATGCCTCCCACGAACCGGCCCGGGTTCAGGACGCCCCGCGGGTCCAGCTTCTCCTTCAGGCGGCGCATGACCGCCCGGTCGCTCCGCTCCCTGCCCCAGACGCTCACCTTTTCCTTGATCTCCGGGGGGCACGATTCGACGACCAGGTTCCCCTCGCGCTTCGCCGCTTCCTCCGTGAGCCTGCCGATCAGCTCCGGCAGCCCGGCCGCCTCCCCGGAAAGGTGGGTGTAAAGGATGCCGTTGCCTGCGCGGAGGAGGAACGCCGCGTCGATTCCCGCCGCGCGCAGGATCGTTTCGTACGCCTCCAGGATCTCGGCGTGCTTCGAGATGACGAAGTTGGACTTTAGAACCACATGGGGCCGGGAGCCGTTCCCCGCGTCCAGGGCGAAGTCGCGGACGCCGGCCCAGAAATCGCGATCTTCCGCATCCCGCAACGGCTTCACCGACACCGCGCCCGCCTCCCTCGCGGCGGCGCCGGCATCCTCGACCTGACGGTCGACGGCTTCCGCGAACCCTTCGAAGTTGAGCGCCGCCATGTACTTCCCCTCTTCGCCCAGGCGCTCCGCGGCCTTCCCGCCGATCAGGTCGATCGCGGACGGGAGCAGTACCGAGTGCAGGAGCTTCCGGAGAAACGTTGCGGCGGCGGAAAGGGAATCGAACGACGCAAGGACGGTGGCCGAGGCCTCCGGGAGCGGCAGCAGCTTCGTCGTGACGGAGGTGACGATCCCCAGCGAACCCCAGGATCCGGCCAGCAGGCGGGTCATGTCGTACCCGGACACGTTCTTCATCGTCTTCCCGCCGAAGGAGAGGATCTCCCCCCCGGCCGACACGGCCCTCAAGCCAAGCAGCAGGTCGCGGACGGTGCCGTACTGGTAGCGCTTCGGCCCGCTGGCGTTGGTCGCGACGATGCCGCCGATCGTCGCCTTCTCCGTATGCGGAGGATCGAGCGGAAGGAAGTTCCCCCTGCCGCCGTCGGCCAGCTTCCGCTGCACGTCGGCCAGGACGGCGCCGGCCTCCAACGAGAGGCTCTGGTTATCCCGGTCGTAATCGAGGATCCGGTCGAGGCGCAGCATCGGCATCACGACGTCCACCTTCCGGGGGACCCCGCCGCACGCCATCCTGGAGCCGCTCCCGCGCGGCACGACCGCCAGCCCCTCGGCGTTCGCGTATCGCACGACGGCGGCGACCTCCTCCTCGGACCCGGGGGAGGCGACCGCCTTCGGCGCGCGGCCGTCCACGGCATACGCCGCGAGCCGGTCCGGATCCCGGATCACGGCGGAGTCCCCGACGATATCCTTCAAGGCGGCGTGCAATCGGTCCGGATTCGGCATGTCCGCGCTCCCCTTCATGTCATGGTCTCAGGCGTTGACTCGCATTTCGGGGAGGGCCTTCCCCGGGTTGTACCGTTCGACCGGGTCGAACGCCTCCTTGACCCGGTTCATGGCGGCCAGCTCCCTGTCGCTGAAGACCATCGACATCCCCTCCAGCTTCTCGACGCCGATGCCGTGCTCGCCGCTGATGGTGCCGCCCATCTCCACGCAGAGCTCCATGATCTCGTTCGCCGCCTTGTGGACGCGGGCCAGCTCCTCCTTGTCCCTTTCGTCGAACAGGATCAGCGGGTGCAGGTTGCCGTCGCCCGCGTGGAAGACGTTGGCGATGGGCAGGTTGTATTTCTCGCCGATGGCGACCACCCGGGCCAGCGTCTCCGGAAGCCGGGTCCTCGGCACCGTGCCGTCGTTGACCAGGTAATTGGGGCGAAGCCGCCCCACAGCCCCGAAGGCGCCCTTGCGCGCCGCCCAGATCGCATCGCGTTCCGCCGCGGTGTTGGCGATCCGGATCTCGCGCACGTTGTTTTTCCGGCAGATCTCCCGGACGCGCTCCGTCAGCCGCTCCATGCCATCCTTCAATCCGTCGAGCTCGACGATCAGGACGGCCGCCGCGTCCTTGGGCAGCCCGGTTTTATAGAAGTCCTCCACGGCCTGGATCGTGAGGTTGTCCATCATCTCCAGCGCGGCGGGGATGATGCCGTCCGCGATGATCGCCGACACCGTGTCGCCGCCGTCCGCGATGGTGTCGAAGATGCACATCATCGTCTTGACGCTTTCCGCCTTGGGCATGATGCGCAGGACAAGCTTCGTGGTGATGCCGAGCGTCCCCTCCGACCCGGTGAGGATGCCGGGCAGGTCGAATCCGGGCGAATCCAGCGCCTTTCCGCCGACCTCGATGACCTCCCCGTCGTAGAGGACGATCTCCGCTCCCAAAACGTGGTTGGTCGTGACCCCGTACTTCAGGCAGTGCGGGCCGCCGGAGTTCTCGGCGACGTTGCCGCCCAGTGTCGAGGCCTTCTCGCTGGCGGGGTCGGGCTGGTAGACGTAGCCGTGCTTCGCCAGGAAATTCTTCAGGTTCAGGGTGACGATGCCGGGCTGGACCACCACGCGCAGGTTCTCGATGTCGAGATCCAGGACCTGGTTCATCCGTGTCATGACCAGGGCGATGCCGCCGCGCAGGCAGACGCTGCCGCCGGTGAGGTTCGTCCCGGCGCCCCGGGCGACGACGGGGAGGCCGTTCTCGTGGGCGAACTTCACGACCTTCGCGACGTCTTCGGTCGTCTCCGGGAGCGCGATGCAGTCCGGCTTCGACTTCAGCAGGTAGGCGTCGTACTCGTAGAGCCGGATCTGCATGTCCGAGCCGAGCACCTTCTCTCCGCCGATCAGGCGGCCCAGCGCATCGACCATCTTTCCCTTTTCCATGGTTCGACCTCGCGGCGGTTTGGACAACTTTACACGATCATCGCGGAACATCCATCAAACGGTTTTTATCAAGGAGGCGGCGGGATCAGACAGCAGTAATTATCGTTAATAATATGCCATATTGCCGGAGGACGACAAGGATTCTTCCCGGACCGTTGGCAATCATATCACTCGTTCGGGCTCGCGATGGCGATGCCCATGGGAAATCCCCCGGCCGCGAACGGGGAACCGGCGATTTCCGTAAGCGCCCCCGTCGTCGGATCGATCGTGTAGGCCGAGACGTCGTTGGATCCGGAGTTCGCTGCGAAGGCGAACCTGCCGGATGAGTCCACGACGACGGAGCGAGCCCAGATCCCGGCCGCGAACGGGGAACCGGCCATCGGAGCAAGTGCCCCCGTCACCGCGTCGATCGTGTAGGCGGAGACGTTGTTATCGCCGGGATTCGCGGCATAGGCGAATTTCCCGAACGGATCCACGGCGACGGACCAGGAATAGTACCCGGCCGTGAAGGGGGACCCGGCCATCTCCGTCAGCGCCCCGGTAGCCGCATCGATCGTGTACCCCCGGATGTCATTGTCTACGCCGTTTGTCACATAGGCGAATATGCCGGACGGATCCACAGCGATGGATCGGGACCTGTTACCGGCTGCGAACGGAGAGCCGGCCACTACCGCAAGCGATCCCGTCGCATTGTCGATCGTATAAACCGTGACGGAACTGCTGAAGAAGTCCGGGCCATTAACCACGAATGCGAATCTGCCGGAGGGGTGCACGGCGACAGATGCCGGAGATGCAAAGCCGAACGGTAATACGGGGACCGCAAATGGGGAGCCGGTGATCTCGGCAAGCGCTCCCGTCGAGGCATCGATGGCATAGGCCGAGACGTTGCCGGAGCCATCATTCGCAACGTAGACGAACCTGCCGGACGGATCCACGACGACGGATACCGGAAACCCCCCGGCCGCGAACGGGGAACCGGAGATCCCGGCAAGCGCCCCCGTCGCCGGATCGATCGTATAGGCTGAGACCGTGTTGTCCTCCATGTTCGCGGCATAGGCGAACTTGCCGGAGCGGTCGACGGCGATGGAACAAGGGCGACGACCGGCCGCGAACGGGGAACCGGCGATTTCCGTAAGCGCCCCCGTCGTCGCATCGATTCGGTAGGCCGAGACGTTGTTGTCCATGGAATTCGCCACATATGCGAAAAACGGGACGGGCGTGGAAGCCGGAGGCGATGTTCCCCCGCCTCCACCGCAGGCGAAATACAGGATCGAGAGGAACGTCGGCATGACCCCCATGAGGAACACCGGAACTACGCGTCGATAGCATGCCATCAGGAATGCACCCTTTCGGGAAACGGATTCGATATGATCCTGATTGTGCGGATTCCGCCGGTTATTGCAATCGGAAAGGATCTGCCCAAGGATTCTTCCCGAGGGAGCGCGGCATGAAAATCGGAGGCTGGTCGTACGAGGAATTCGCGGAGCGGGTGAAAAACTTCCACGGGCACGCCTCGCCCGGCGTGATCCTCGGCGGGATCATGGTGCAGGAAGCGCTCGGCCGCCTGCCGGAAGGGACCGTGTTCAACGCCATCTGCGAAACCCGTTTCCGCCTGCCCGACGCAGTCCAGATGCTCACCCCCTGCACCGCGGGAAACGGCCGCCTCCGGGTGCTCGACTTCGGCCGGTTCGCCCTCTGCCTGTTCGACCGGACCGGCGGCGAAGGGATCCGCGTCTTCCTGGATCCGCGGAAGGCGGCGTCCCGGAACAATGTCATGAAATGGTATTTCGAGGAAGCGCAGGAACAGGAGCGGGAGGACGAGTCTCTGCTCGCCGTGATCCGGGAGGCCGGCACGCGGCTGATCGAAACGTCGCCGGTGAAACTGAAGCCCCGGTTCTTCGACGGGAAGCGGAAGGGAGGCATGAGCGCCTGCCCCCTGTGCGGCGAACGGTTCCTTTCCCTAGACGGGGCGTTCTGCCGGGCCTGCCAGGGGGAAACGCCGTACGAGGAGGCCGCGCGGATCGGGGCGGATCCCGTCCCCGCCGGGGATCCCGGACGCCTGCCGCGGCCGGAACAGGAATGGGTGCGCGGAAACGATGCGGCCGCCGCCTTCGCAAGGGCGATGTCCGGGGAAGGGATCGGGTTGCGGCTCCCGCCGGCGGGCGGCCGGGCGGACCTGACGGCCGGTTCCGCGGGACTGCTGATGGTGGACACGGCCCGCCTGGAGGCGTTCAATCTCGTGCCCGGCGCGTTCTGCGCATCGCGCCACGGCGGGTCGATGATGTCGGCGAACAAGGTGGCGGCAGCAACCGGCGCGATCCCGCCGTACCTCCCGGCGAAGGCGTTCCGGGAGGCGATGGAGATCCTTTCCGGCGGGGCGCTGTTCCACATCCGTCCCTTGCGCCGCGCAAAGGTGGGGATCCTCGTCGCCGGTGCGGAAGGCCGACCGGAAGGTGCGGAAGACCGCTTCGCCGCAATCGTCCGGAACAAGGCGGAATTCCTGGGCTGCACCGTCGTCAGGACGCTCTTCGCGCCCGGCGACCGCGAGGCCGTGCGGAACGGCGTGCGGGAGCTGCTGGAGGCGGGGGCGGAGCTGCTGGTGACGGCCGCCGGGACGTCCGCGGCCTCCGATGACGCGATCCTCCGAGGATTGACGGACGCCGGCGCGGAGGAGCTGCTTTCCGGGGCGGCGGTCCTCCCCGGGGCCGCGATCCTGCTCGCCCGGATCGGCGATGTCCGGGTCGTGGGGGTTCCAGGCCGGGACCTTTCTTTCCGCCGCGCCGCCTTCGACCTGGTCCTTCCCCGGCTGCTGGCGGGAGTCGACATCACCGCACGGGACCTTGCGCGGTTCGGCCACGGGGGGATCTGCCTGGAATGCCACCACTGCGCATTCCCGAAGTGTCCCTTCGGGAAATAGCCGCCGGAGCTACCCGCCGTCGGAGCGCAACTCCTCCCGGGACTCCCCGCTCCGCGGCGCCTCCGCGTCCGCGGAACCGCCGCCGTCCCGGAACCGGTAATACTCCTCAGGGGTGTTGATGTTCCGGAAGGATCGGAAGTCCGGATCGAATCGGGCGACCTCCTCCCGGCCGACGACGCGAACCCGGACTTTGTCGAAGAACGAGACGACCCGCCGCTCTCCCGCCCGCAGGGCATCCTCGATGAAAGGGATGCACGTCTTGTGGAAAACGGCATGGAGCGGCTCGACGCCGTTTTCGCCCTCCGGCAGGAGGACGTCCCACCCCTCCGACAGCGATGCGAGGCGCCGGATCAGCTCCGGATTCAGGTGCGGCATGTCGCAGGCGGTGACGAAAACGCGGGGCGTGTCGCTGTTGCAGAGCGCCGAGTGGATCCCAGACAGGACTCCCATCCCGGTGAGGAGATCGGGAACCCTCCGGCACCCGAGGAATTCGTAAAGGTCCGGCGTGTTGGTGACGACCAGAGTCTCCTCGAATACCTCCGAGAGGCGCCGGTGGGCCGACTCGATGAACCGGCCGCCCTGGTAAGGAAGCAGCGCCTTGTTGCTGCCCATGCGGCGGGACGCCCCTCCCGCCAGGATGACGCCGGTGATCCCGCGGATCCGGCTATCCGGACCGGGGACATCCACGTTCTCCGGGTGGGAATAGACGGTGAACCGGTTCCCGCGGACGTACCCGACAAGGGTGATGCCGAGGGCGTCGGCCATCGAGACCGCCCGCTCGGTGGGCGTGGTCCGCGATGCGATCAGGCCGATCCCGAGGGCGTCGGCCTTGCCGACCGTCTCGGTCGGAACCCTGCCCGAGGTGATCAGCATCGTTCCCGAGAGGTCGATCCGCTTGAGGAGCGCCTCCCCCGCGATCCGGTCCACGGCGTTGTGCCGTCCCAGGTCTTCCGCGAACAGGAGGAGGGAGGAGCCGTCTCCCGCCGCCGCCGAATGCATGCCGCCGAGAGATTTGTAGAGCACCGCCTTGCGGGAGAGCTCTTCCATCATGCCGAGAATATCGGACGGCCGAAAAGGCCGTCGCGGCGCAGCGGGACGCTTCCGCGCGGATCCCGCCCCCCGTCCGGGGGCGGCGCCGGGGGCCGCCCCGCAGCTCGATGTGATCACCCGCGGCGCAATGTCGGGCACCTCCCCCTTGACGGTCGCGGTGACGACTCCGGCCGCCTCGCAGACTCCCAGGTGAAGGAGATCTTCCGCGGTTTCGATGAAGCCCTGCTGCCGCAGGAAGCCGGCCGCGAGGAAAACCGGCTCGTGCGGCGAGCACACCAGGGTCGCGATCTCCCGGCGGTTGACCACGATCCGCAAGGAGTGCTCCCGGACGATTTCCGTCTCTCCCGGCTCCAGCTTCCCGTTGCGGTAGAACGCGACCATTCCCATCAGGGCGCTACCTCGCGCTTCCCCGGCGGGGGCTCATTCCGGGGGCCCGTAAACCGCCGGGGCGGGAGAGGGGGGAGCGTCCCACCCGCTTTGCCGCGCCAGCAGGTCGAGGTGGAGCGTAGTCCACTCCTCGAGGGGCAGGTACAAGGATTCGGCCGATTCCCGGGTGTCGATCGTCTTGAAGTAGTGCTTGCAGAGGCGGCAATACTGTACCCGGTATTGCGGCTCCTCCTCGGCCTGGAGGTACCCGAGCGTTTCGTGGTCGCGGTTGTCGCAATACGGGCACTGCAGCCGGTCGATGCTCCAGGCGGCGCTGCACCAGGAGCAGTACCCCTTCCGCTCCCCCTCCCCTTTCAGCACGATCAGGGCGGGAAGCGAACCGCAGACGGGACAGTACCCCCGATGCCATGTCTCCGGCGGGGGGTACCTGCGCAACAGGTCCGAGGAAGTCCATTCGAGGGATGGCCGCAGGCAGCTTCGGGCCAGAAAGAGAAGGGAGGCCGTGTCGACGCCCTTCGTGTCGATCCATCGTCCCCACGGCTCCCCGTCGTGTCGAAGGAACGAGCGCCAGATCACTCCTTCCTTCTCCCTGCCTTTCTCCAGGCCGGAAGACAACGCGGCGAAAGCCGAGGCCATCTCCGCGTTGTCTCCCGGAATGCATCCGCCAAGTTCCCGCCGCACTTCCTCCGCCGAGCGGAGGTCGACGGGGAACTCCCAGCGCTTCAGCAGCGGGGCTCCCTCCACCCAAAATGCATGGATCCGGCCCGGATCCGGCGAGAGACGCTGAAGATCGACGCCCGCCCGGGCCCGCTCCTGCGCGAGGAACAGGTTTCCGAGGAAGGGGTAGAACGCGTCGTAAGCCGGCTTCCGGTCCCTTGCCCGGAGGATCGCCGTGCCGACCGCCGCGCTCCGGTCGGTGCAGTTCATCATCCCGCTACCCCCGCGCGATGCCGCGCCACGCCTCGAACGCCGGCCCGAGCATGCGGCGCAGCGCCGCATTCCGGGTGATGCCCCGATCCGCCGCCGCCACCGCGAACTTGTGGTACTTCTTCGGATCGTCCACAACCAGGTAGATCGTCCGCACCGTCTCCACGTCGAGAAGCCGCGCCTTGGGATGTTTCGCCTTGAGCTTCGCCAGGCGCTTTTCGGCCATCGCCAGGATCTCGTCCCGCTCCCCGAAATGCAGCCCCCCCAGGGGGCAGGACTTCACGCAGGCAGGAACGAGGCCGTTGCTCACCCGGTCGACGCACATGGTGCACTTCGCGAGGGTGCCGTCGTCCTTTTGCCGGGGGATGTCGTAGGGGCATTGCTCCCGCACGTCCTTCAGCGGGATCCCCTTCGTCTTTTCCGTGTAGACGATCGCACCCGTCGCCGGATCCTGGATCGCTCCGCCCTTCACGGCGAAATCGATGACGTCCTTGCAGGGTGCGTCGATGCAGTGGCGGCACTGGTCGGAGAAGTAATACCGGGAAACCCTTCCGCCGTTCCGTTCCTCGCGGAACCGCACCAGCTTGTAGGTATTTCCGTCGAAGTCCTGCGGGTTCTGACGGCTTCCGCGGTTCTTCGTGATCGTTACCGGG
>JBFLWB010000096.1 GCA_040758155.1 Thermodesulfobacteriota bacterium | reverse complement strand
GGGATCTCGACCGGGGCGCTGTTCCTCATCGTCGGGATGATCTACGAGCGGCGGCACACCCGGATGATCCAGGATTTCGGCGGGCTGTCGAAGGTCATGCCGCTGTTCGCCCTCTGCTTCATGGCGGTCGCGCTGTCGTCCATCGGCCTTCCCGGCACGAACGGGTTCGTCGGCGAGTTCCTCATCCTGCTGGGGGCGTTCCGCGTCCACACGGCGATGACCGTGATCGCCGCGACGGGCGTCGTCCTCGCCGCCGTCTACATGCTCTGGATGTTCCAGCGCGTGATGTTCGGGAAGGTCACCCGCGAGGAGAATCTCCGCCTGAAGGACCTGAACGGGCGGGAGATCGCCTGCATGCTTCCGATCCTCCTGCTCGTCTTCTGGATCGGAGTTTACCCGCAGCCGTTCCTGCGCAGGATGGACGCGACGGTCCAGGCGTTCGTCGCGCGCTTCGAGGCGGGGAAGAAGGCGGCGGCCGCGGAAACCGCTCCCGGGAAGCCGACCATCGCGCGCCTGCCCGGCGCGGGGAAGTGAGGAAGGACGATGCCGGTTCCCGTCGACATCCAG
The DNA here is from genome assembly GCA_040758155.1 of Thermodesulfobacteriota bacterium. Taxonomy (NCBI): domain Bacteria; kingdom Pseudomonadati; phylum Thermodesulfobacteriota; species Thermodesulfobacteriota bacterium. The sequence goes on along the minus strand of JBFLWB010000096.1, from coordinate 17,007 downwards.
TCGCTGGTCCGGGGGCTCTGGTGCATCCTGCCGGAGACGGTCCTGATCGTCGCCGCCGCAACGGTCCTGATCGCGGACCTGTACCTTCCGGAGGGACGGAAAAGGCTCCTGTGCGACATATCCATCGCCGGCGCCGCGGGAGCGCTCCTCGCCGTCCTGTGGCTCGGGACCGTCCGGATCGAGGGGTTCTCCGGGATGATCGTCCACGACGGGCTGGGGCTCTTCTCCTCCCTGACGGTCCTCGCCGCCACTCTCGTCACGCTGCTGATGTCCATCGGGTACTCGGAGTGGGAGGGGACGCGCAAGGGCGAGTTCTACGCGCTGCTCCTTTTTTCCGTCGCAGGGATGCTCTTCATGGCGAAGGGGACGGACCTGATGACCGTCTTCCTCGGGCTGGAGACGATGTCGATCCCCATCTACTGCCTGGTCGGCTTCCACCGCGACCGGATGACGTCGTTGGAAGGGGCGCTGAAATATTTCCTCCTCGGGGCCTTCGCCTCCGGTTTCCTCCTCTACGGGATGGCGCTGATCTACGCGGCCTCCGGGACCACGAAGATCGCGGCGTTCGCGGCGATGGCGGCCGACCTGCACCTGTCGGCCAACCCGGTCTTCGTCTGCGGCGTCGTCCTGCTGCTGGCGGGCTTCGGCTTCAAGGTTTCCCTTGTCCCGTTCCACATGTGGACCCCGGACGCGTACGAGGGGGCGCCCACCGTCGTGACCGCGTTCATGGGGGCGGCGGTCAAGGCCGCGGCCTTCACGGCGCTCATCCGCGTTGCCATGCTCGCCTTCCCGGCCCTCCTCCCGGAAATGCCGGACATCCTGTGGGCGCTCGCCGTCCTGACCATGACCGTCGGGAACCTGTCCGCGCTGCTGCAGGACAACCTGAAGCGGATGCTCGCGTACTCCTCGATCGCCCACGCGGGATACGTCCTTGTGGGGCTGGTCGCGGGCGGCGTCGCGGGAGGGCAGGCGGCGCTCTTCTACCTGCTGGTCTACGCCTTCATGAACCTGGGGGCGTTCGGCGCGATCATGCTGGCGGCCCGGGGGGAGGACGACGGGTACGATATCCGCCACCTCGCCGGGATCGGCTTCCGATATCCCGTCCTAGGGGGCCTGCTCACGCTATTCCTCGTATCGCTGGCGGGAATCCCGCCGACGGCGGGCTTCATCGGGAAGTTCTACCTGTTCGGCGCGGCGGTCCGCAGCGGCAACGTCCTGCTGGCCGTCCTCGGCGTGCTGAACAGCGCCGTCTCCGTCTACTATTACCTGCGGCCGGTGGTGTGCATGTACATGGCGCCGGCCCCGGCGGACGGTCCCGTTCCCCGCTCCCCTCGCACCGCGTTCTCGCTGGCGCTGTGCGCCTCCGCGGCGGCGGTCCTGGTGCTGGGCGTGGCGCCGCGGGCGGTGCTCGACTTCGCGGAGCGGTCGATCCTGTCGCTGCTCATGTAACTGGCGGGGGACATACTTCCCCTTCATCCCCCGTTTAAAGCGAAGTATGTCCCCCTCTGTCGCCCTGGCTCCAACCCGGACGCGGCAGAGGGAGAAATCGTGGGACGCGCTTCTTGTATTCCCGGTAATCCTCACCGAACATCCGCTCCATCCGCCGCTCCTCGAAAAAGGTGCCGATGTAGAAGTAGGCGACGATCGCGGCGGCCGAGGCGAGGGAGTTCCGCGTCTGCACGGGGTGAAATGCGAGAAGGACGGAACACCCGAGGTAGATCGGGTGGCGGACGACGGCGTATGCCTTCCCGGTGAAAAGGCGCGCTTGCCCCTCGTTCCCCGGCCCGGCGCCGCGGAGGGTCCGGAGCAGCTGCCGCACGCCGACGAACTCCAGCAGGTCCCAGGGGGTCGCGAGCAGCAGCGCCGCGCCCGAAAGCTGGGCGGCGTGGAAAAGGAGCCGGGGCCATCCGTCGATCCGGTACAGCGGCGCGTCGGGGAGGGAACGGAGGTAGAGGAGCACCGCAGCGGTGGCCGCGGCGGAGTAGGCGGTGAAGAGGAGGCGATGGTACGCGGCGAAAGCGCGCTCCCCCATCGCCCGCCGTGCGAGCCGCTCATATCCCTCGGTCATGGTCAGGCTGTGGAACGCGCCGAACGCGGCCCACGCCAGGATGATCTTCGCGATTTCCGTCATTCGATTCCCTTCAGGTTTCCCCGCTCCGCGGCCGATAATCCATAGTATGCGATGTCCCGCCTGCAGAATCGATTCGATGCGGCCGGCCCCCGGCGGGGGAGGGATCGACCGCTGCCTTTCCTGCGGCGCCGCCTGGTTCGATCCCGGCGAGATCCGGGAGCTGACGGAGGGTCGGTTTCCGGGTGAGGAATCGCCCGGAGCGGCGGAGGATGCGCTCCCCCACGGGAGCGATCCCGTCTCCGGGCGGATGGCGCGCGCTTGGAAGGAGGCCGGGGCACTTTCCTGCCCCAGGTGCTCGCGGCGACTTTCCCCGATCGATTTCCAGAACACGGGCATCCCCGTTTTCCGGTGCCGGGAGTGCGGAGGCCTGCTCGTTTCGCGCGCCGCCGTCGGTGAGCTGGCCCGCCGGTTCGGGTTCCACCGGAGGAATGCGGCCCTGTACAACGCCATGGGCGAGACGCTGGCGATGGCGACGCGGCACCGCTTCGAGCGGCAATACGGCCCCGACACGGAAAGGGCGCTGCGGGACGCCCGGCCGCCCGGGCTTCCGGTGGTGGTCCCGCTGGCGGACGCCGCGGATTCTCCCGCGTCCCCGCCCGTCGTTACATGGGGACTTCTCGGACTGATGGCGGCGCTCCACATTTTCGGAACGATCGGGGTCGGCGGAATGGCGGGGCTGCCGGACCGACTCGGCCTGGCTCCCGGGACCGGTTTCGGAAACGTACCCCCGTTCGCACTCTGGCTGGCGCCGTTGTTCCACGGCGGGATCGTGCCGCTGGTCGTGGGAAGCCTCTTCCTGTTCGTGTTGGGCGACAACGTCGAAGAGCGGGTGGGGCGCCTGCCGTTTCTCGCGTCCTATCTTGCCTGCGGGGCGATCGCGGGCACGGCGCACGTCCTCTGGGGGAAGGTGGGCGCTCCCCCCGCGCTCGGCTCCGCCGGCGCGGTGGCCGGGGTGCTGGGGGCCTATCTCGTCTTCTTCCCGGAAGTGCCGATTTCCATGTACGGGGCGGGGAAGGTCGTCTCCGTTCCCGCCTATATTTTCGCCTGCGCCTGGGCGGTCGCGCTGTTCCTGTGGGGGTGGGGGTCGGGTCCTCTGGCGGCTTTCCTGGATCCCGCTCCGTACTCGCTCGCCGGAAGCCTGGCGGGATTCGCCGCGGGAGCCGCGGGAGCGGCCGCGTGGCGTTCTATGGAAGATCGATCTTCGTTGATGTAGTATTGCGCCATGCGCGAGGTCCTGCCCCAGGAATCGATCTTCGGATTTTCGGGGGAGTTGGCGCGCGGCCTTGCGGTCGCCGTCCTCATGGCGGCGATCGCGGCCGTCCTGGTCGCCATCCCCGGGCAGTCCCCCGAATGGGCCCGTTCCGAGGAGTTCGTCCGGAAGCTGTTCCTGGTCCCGATCCTTCTCTGCGCTTCCTGGTTCGGCTCGAAGGGCGCCGCGATCGGTACGGCGGCCGCCACGGCGCTGTCGATCGGGCAGGTGGGAAGCCCGTGGCCGGCGGAGCTTCCTTCCCAGATTCAGCGGATCGGGGAAGTGGCGGTCTTCTGGCTGGTGGGCGCGCTCGCCGCGAGGTTCTTCGACCAGCAGAAGGTGTTCCTGGCGGACATCGAGGCGGCCAACGACAACACGCTCCTGGCGCTGGCCTCCTCGCTCGACGTGCGCGAGCACAGCACCGGCGTGCATTCCCAGCGGGTGGCGGATTACATGCTGCGGCTCGCGAAGGAAGTCGGGATCGGGGACCGGGGAACGCTGGACACCGTCTGGCGGGGCGCCCTGCTCCACGATGTCGGGAAGATCGGGATCCCCGACGACGTGCTCCTGAAGCCGGGCCCGCTGACCGACGAAGAGTGGAGGGTGATGCGGATGCATCCCGAGGTCGGGGCCGGCATTCTGCGAAAGATCGATTTCCTCCGGGAGCCCGCCGAGATCGTCCTGTCCCACCACGAACGGTTCGACGGATCGGGATACCCGCGGGGGCTTCGCGCGGAAAGCATCCCCCTCGCGGCGCGCATGTTCGCCGTGATCGACGTGTACGACGCCCTGACCACATGCCGCTCGTACCACACCGCATGCTCCCATGAGGAGGCGTTGAAGTCCATCCGGGATGGGGCGGGAAGCCTCTTCGACCCGGCCGTCGTGAAGGCGTTCGCGGGGATCCCGTTCGAGGAGCTCCGGGAGATCGCGCGGAGCAACAGCGCGTCGATGCTCCTCGGACCCGGGCCCGCCCCCGCGCTTCGGGAGACGGCCTTTTCCGGTCCCGTCCCGTCATGACGGAAGAGGCGCCTCCCCGCGAGCCCCCTCCCCACCGCCTCCCGGTGGAGGACTTTATCGATCTGCACGCCTTTTCCCCGCGCGATGTCGTATCGGTCGTCGAGGAATATCTCGAGGAGGCGGCATCGAAGGGATTCCGGGAGGTGCGGCTGATTCACGGAAAGGGGACGGGGGTCCAGCGAGCCGCGGTCCGGGCAGCCCTTTCCCGTCATCCGCGGGTCGAGTCCTTCTCCGACGCGCCGCCGGAGGCGGGGGGATGGGGAGCGACCCGGGTCATCCTGCGGAAGCCCGCAACGGGCGGCTCGGAACCGGCTTCCTGAGGGAGATCCCGACCCGGTTGACGCCGCGGATCGCGGCCCGGTCGCTCTTGACCACGAGTTCCTGCTTCAGCGACCGCCGCAGGAGCGCCAGCGCCGCCGCGTGAACGGGCGTCTCCGGGTGATCCGTGATCCGGTAGATGATCCACAGCCCGTCCCGCCGGGATTCCACCAGCCCCGCTTCGGACAACGTCTTCAGGTGATGGGAGACGTTGGGCTGGGAACCCTTCAGCACGAACTGGATCTCGCACACGGAGAGCGGCCGCACTTCCAGCAACTTCAATATCCGAAGGCGCGTTTCGTCGGACAGCGCCTTGAACAGCTTCGACGTTTTCTTCAATTCGAATATTCCCCCCTTTTCCCTCCACAATTTCAGGCTACTCTGCGCGATCCCCGGCGGTCAAGACGGGTGGGGGAAATTCAGGCGGGTTGCTCCGGGAGGCGTAGCCGGGCGAGTTCGGTGATCAGTTTCCCTGCCCACCGGTAGATGTTGTGCTCCTTGATGGTCGCGCGCATCCGCTTCATCCTGCCGGATCGTTCCGCCGCTTCCATCTTCAGCGAGACGGCGATGGCCTCGGCCATCTCCTCGATATCGTACGGGTTGACGATCACGGCATCCTTCAGCTCGCGGGAGGCGCCGGTGAACTGGCTCAGGATCAGGATCCCGTCCTCGTCGTCGCGCGCCGCGACGAATTCCTTCGCGACCAGGTTCATCCCGTCGTGCAGAGATGTGACCATGCAGACGTCCGAGGCCTTGTAGAAGGGGGCGATGGTCTCGTGGCTGTGGTGTGCGCGCAGGAACTGGATCGGCTTCCATTTCTTCGTCTGGAACCGCCAGTTGATCTTCTCCACCATCTCCTCGATCTCGGACTGGAGGTCACGGTACCTTTTCACGTGCGTCCGGCTGGGAGCGCCCAGCTCCACGAAGACGAACCGCTCCTGGTATTCCGGGTATTTCTCCAGGAAGCGCTCGACGGCCCGGAACCGTTCCGGGATCCCCTTCGTGTAGTCGATCCGGTCGACCCCCACTCCGAGGCATTCCGCCTGGATCCCGTGCTCCTTCAGGATCCGATCCTTCCATGCCTCCTTTCCCGGGGGGGCATCGCCGGAGCGGGAGTTGTCGAAGCTCACGCTGATGGGGAAGGGCTTGACCGACGTCGAATGTTCTCCCCGCGTGACGGAGAAATGCTCCCAGTCGATCTTCGATTCGAGGAACCGGTCGACGCTCTCCAGGAAATTGTTGCAATGGAACTGGATGTGGAACCCGACGAGGTCCGCGCCGAGCATCCCCTGCAGGATCTCCTGGTGCCAGGGGCAGATGCCGTACGCCTCGGGGTTGGGCCAGGGGATGTGCCAGAAAAGCGCGACCTTCGCATCGGGGCGCTCCCTCTTCACCAGCGCCGGGAGGAGGGCGAAGTGGTAATCCTGGATCAGGATCAGCGGGGATGTCTCTCCCTCGATTTCCTTCAACAGCGCCTGGGCGAACCGCTCGTTCACCTTCCGGTAGAAGGTCCAGTCCTCGAGGCGGAATGTCGGGCGCGTATGGGTGATGTGGCAGAGCGGCCACAGCCCTTCGTTCGCGAAGCCGTAATAATACCCGTCCTCTTCCTCCTTGGTCAGCCAGATCCTCCTCAGCGTGTATGCCGGCTCCTCGGGGGGCACCCGGAGCCTGTCTTCCGGATCGACCGCCTCCCGGTCGGCATCCCCCCCTCCGTGGGCGATCCAAAGGCCGTCGCACGCGCGCATGACGGGATCCAGCGCGGTGACCAGCCCGCCCGCGGGGACGATGCACTTGACGTTCCGTCCATCCTTCACGTGCATGTACGGCTCCCGGTTCGAGACGAGGATCAGCTTTCCCTCCCCGAGCTCACCGCGGATGTGCTCCCTCAGGCGGCCGGCCGTCCAGAGCGATTCCGCCTGGATGCGCAGCTTGGCCTCCTCCTCCGCCTCCTCCCTCGCCGTGACCAGGCTTTTCGCCATGTGGCTCACTTCCCGGACCAGCGGATCCAGCAGCTCCTGCGGGGGGCCCGGCTTGATCGCGCGGGTCCTTCCCATCCGCATGTCCCGCACCCAGTCCGCGATCTGGGCGATCGGCCCCGTGATGCTCCAGCGGACCACCACGACGGTTATCACGACGACCATGAGCGTCAGGACCAGGAATCGGAGCAGGTTGTGCTTCCAGATCTCGGCGAGGCGGACATCCATGAAGGAGACGTCGTCGAACAGCGTAAGGGCCCCGACGGTCTCCCCTTCCTGGATCAGGGGAAGGGTGTAGACATGGATCCTCTTTCCGTCGATCGGCTTGAACTCGCTCGAGGGCCGGCCTTCGGTGAGGGCGTTCACGACCTGAGGAAAGGATCGGGGGAACCGGTTTTTCAGCCCGGCGGTGGACGCGAGGACTTCGCCCTGCGGGTCGGACACGGCGATTCCCTGCAGCCTTTCGCGGTTCCCGAACCGCTCCACGAGGCGGTCGAGCCTCTGGCGCGAATCGGAACGGACCAGCGGGATCACCGATTCCACGAGGCTTTCGGCCACAAGGGAGACCCGGCGCTCCTGGTCGGACGCGAGGCGCAGCCGCTCTTCCCTCACCTGGTAGAAGGAGGAGCCGACCGCCACCAGCGCCACGACGAGCGTAAGCGATACGATGAGGCGGATCGTGATCTTCATGCGGCGGTCACCCGGCGTGTCCGGCTGTTTTCCGGCATGATTTCAACGTACCACAGGTTGAATCCGCTGATGCCGGCATTTAAAATTACCGGAAGTCGCAGATTTTCATGGGGAGCGATGGATGGGGAACCGAAGGTTCCGCTTCGCCGCGCTGGCGGCGGTTTTTCTGGTCTTCGGCGTGCCCGCGCTGCTCTGGAACGCCGCGGGACCCGGCGCGCCGGAAGCGGACGGTACGCCCGGGGGGGAATGCTCCGACGGCGTCCGGACGATCACCGGCGTCGTGAAGGCGGGGGAGACGATGGCCGCGATTTTCGACCGGTACGGCCTCGATCCCCGGGACCTGTTCGAGATGCGGCAGGCCTCCGCGTCGGTCCACCGGTTCCGGTCGATCAGCGCCGGCCGGCCGTACCGGATCGAGACGGACGCCGCGAACGGCGTTCTGTCCCTGACCTATCAGATCGACGACGCGATGTATCTCCGGGTAAGCCGTACCGGATCCGCCTTCGAGGCGGTGAAGGTGGACATCGAATACGAGACGCGGTCCGGCCTTCTCGAGGGGGCCATCGAAACCAACCTGGTATCTTCGCTGGGCGGGGATCCCGGGGGGATACTGCTGGCCCTCGAACTGTCCGACATATTTTCCTGGGACATCGATTTCACGACGGACCTTCGGAAGGGGGACTCATTCCGGCTGGTCGTCGAGGAGCGGTGGCTCGACGGGGAATTCCGGGGGTACGGGAACATCCTGGCCGCCGAATTCGTCAACGGCGGAGAGGTCTACAAGGCGTACCGGTACGAGGCGGGCGGGGAGGCGGGATATTTCGACGAGGAAGGGAAGTCTCTCCGAAAGGCTTTCCTGAAGGCGCCCCTCAGCTATCGGCGGATCAGCTCGGGGTACACCGGCAGCCGGATGCATCCCATTCTCAAGATCCGCCGTCCTCATTTCGGCGTGGACTACGCCGCCTCCGCCGGGACGCCGGTCCAGGCGCTGGGCGACGGCCGCGTGCGCTTCGCCGGGTACAAGGGAGCCAACGGCAACCTCATCGTCCTGGAGCATCGCGGAGGGTACTCCACGTACTACGGGCATCTTTCCCGGTTCGGGAAGGGGATCCGCAGGGGAAGCCGGGTGGGGCAGGGAGATGTCATCGGGTACGTCGGCTCCACCGGGCGCTCCACCGGTCCTCACCTCGATTTCCGGATCCGCAAGGACGGAAAGTACGTGAACCCGCTCACGGTCCGGCTACCTCGCGGCCGATCGGTCCCGGAAAGCAGCATGGCCGCCTATGAACTGTTTCGCCGGGGGATGGACGAGCGGCTCGCCGCGACCCCGGGATCCGCTCCTCCCGGTCTCGCTGCAACCGGCGCGTCGTTTCTCCGCTGATCAGGGCGTCTGCGCCGGCCCCGTGTGATATGATTCCCCATCACCCGTCATTTAAAGAGGGATTCCGATGGCGTTCCGCGACCTGTCCTCGTTTCTCGCCGCCCTCGAGGCGCGCGGCGACCTCAAGAGGATTCATGCCCCGGTGTCCGCGGAGCTCGAAGCGGCGGAAATCGCCGACCGGGCGGTGAAAACGGGCGGTCCCGCCCTGCTGTTCACGAACGTGAAGGAGAGTCCGTCCGTCCCCCTTGCGATGAATCTCTTCGGCACGATGGAGCGGATGTGCTTCGCGCTGGGAGTCGAGCGTCTCGACGACATCGCCGGGCGGGTGCGGGAGGTCATCGAGCCGGAGATCCCCTCCAACTTCCTCGAGAAGCTCAAGATGCTCCCCAAGCTGGCCCGGCTGGCCGACTTCGTCCCGAAGACGGTCTCTTCCGCCCCCTGCCAGGAGGTCGTGGAGCGGGAACGCCCGTCGCTGTCGTTCCTCCCGGTCGTGAAGACCTGGCCCGGCGACGGCGGCCCCTTCATCACGCTGCCGCTGGTGTTCACGAAGCACCCCGAAACGGGGCGGCGCAACGTCGGCATGTACCGGATGCACGTCTATGACGAGACGACGACCGGGATGCACTGGCACGTCCACAAGGGCGGCGCGCAGCATTTCCGCGGCTTCCGCCGGAAGCGGGAGAGGATGCCCGTCGCGGTGGCGCTGGGGGGGGACCCTGCGACGATCTACTCGGCCTCCGCGCCGCTGCCCGAGGACGTCGACGAGATGATGTTCGCGGGATTCCTCCGGAAGGAGCCGGTCGAGCTGGTGCGGTGCGTCACCTCCGACATCGAGGTCCCCGCCCATGCGGAGGTTATCCTCGAAGGTTACGTGGATCCGGACGAGCTGCGGACCGAGGGGCCGTTCGGCGACCACACCGGGTACTACTCCCTGGCGGACGCGTATCCGGTTTTCCACCTGACCTGCGTGACCCGGAGGAAGAACCCGGTCTATCCGGCCACCATCGTCGGCAAGCCGCCGATGGAAGACGTCTTCATGGGGAAGGCGACGGAGCGGATCTTCCTGCCGCTGCTCCGCAAGATCGTCCCCGAGGTGGTGGACATGAATCTCCCGCCCGAGGGAATCTTCCACAACTTCGCCTTCTTCTCCATCGACAAGCGCTACCCCGGGCACGCCCGGAAGGTGATGAGCGCCGTCTGGGGGCTGGGGCTTCTCATGTTCTCGAAGTTCGTGGTCGTGTTCGACGCGGACGTGAACATCCAGAACCTGTCCGAGGTCCTGTGGCGGATCGGGAACAACGTCGATCCCCGGCGCGACACGATGATCGTGGAAGGTCCTGTCGACGCCCTCGAGCACGCCTCGCCCGTGCCGCACTACGGTTCGAAGATGGGGATCGACGCCACGCGGAAATGGGCGTCCGAAGGGTTCGCGCGGGAATGGCCCGAGGACATCGCCATGCCCGGGGAGATTACGGAGCTCGTCACGATGCGATGGAAGGAATACGGTTTCTGAGCGTGTTCCGCCGGATCGCGGTCTACCTGGAAATGATCAAGGTGGCGCACACGGTCTTCGCGCTGCCGTTCGCCCTCGTCGGGATGTTCCTCGCCGCCCGGGAGACGGGCGCGCCGCACTTCCTCCCCCCCGCCCGGACCGTCCTTTTCATCCTCCTTGCGATGGTCGGCGCCCGCAGCGCGGCGATGGGATTCAACCGGATCGCGGACGCGGACATCGACGCAAGGAACCCGCGGACCCGGGAGCGCGCGATCCCCGCGGGGAAGGTGAGCCGGCCGACGGCGGGGGCGCTGGTCCTGGCGTCCGCGCTGCTGCTCGTGTTCTCAGCGGGGATGCTGAACGCCCTTTGCCTCAAGCTTTCGCCCGTCCTGCTGCTCCTGCTGTTCGCCTACTCGTATACGAAGCGGTTCACGTGGGCCTCGCACCTGGTCCTCGGCGCGTGCCTGGGGGCGGCGCCGCTGGCGGCATGGATCGCGGTGACGGGGCGGATCGACGCCCGGATCCTCTCCATCTGCTTCGCGGTGCTGTTCTGGGTCGCCGGCTTCGACGTCCTCTACGCGCTGCAGGACATCGAGTTCGACCGGAGCGCCGGGCTCCACTCCATCCCGCGGCGCCTGGGGGTGAGGAGCTCCCTCCGGGTCGCGCGGGCGTTCCATTTGATCATGGCGGCGCTGCTGCTGCTGGGGTATCATTTGTTTGGGCTCGGCGCATGGTACCTCGCCGGCCTTGCCCTGTGCATCGGCGTTCTCGCGTACGAACACTCGATCGTCCGGGAGGACGATCTCTCCCGGCTGAACGTGGCTTTTTTCAATCTCAACGGGTTCGTGAGCATCGCGTATTGCCTGTTCACCTACCTCGATCTTGCGGCGCGGGGCGGTCCATGAGGGTGCTTCTCGGGATAACGGGCGCGAGCGGCGCCGCCTACGGCCTCCGGTGCGCCGGTCTCCTGCTGGCCGGGGGGATCGAGCTCCATGTGCTGGTCACCCGCATGGGCTGGGACATCCTGCAGGAGGAGACGGGGGCCGGAAAGGTCCCCGGGACGACCGCCGGAAGGAAGCGGTGGCTCGCGGGCCGGATCGGGGATTCCCGGCCGTTCCGGCTTCACGCCGAAGACGATTTCCGGATCCCTTTCGCCTCCGGCTCCAATCCGCCCGACGCGATGATCGTGGCGCCCTGCTCCATGGGGACCGTCGGCAGGATCGCATCGGGCGTTTCCTCGTCGGTCCTGACGCGGTGCGCCGATGTCGCCCTCAAGGAGCGCAGGCCGCTGGTCCTGGTGATCCGGGAAACCCCGCTCTCCGTCCTGCATCTTGAAAACATGCTGTCGCTCGCGCGCGCGGGGGCGGACATCCTTCCCGCCTGCCCGGCGTTCTACCACCGGCCGGCATCGGTGGGCGACATGGTGGATTTCGTCGCATCCAGGGCGCTTTCCCGCATCGGAATCGATGCGGGCGTTCTCCCCCGCTGGGGGGAGGATGCGGTGAAAGGAGGGGCGCAATGAAGAAAGTCCTTGTCGTCGACGACGAAGAGAGCATCCGCGAGCTGTACCGGGCGGAGCTGGCCGACGAAGGATACGACGTCGGCCTCGCCGCGGACGGCCGGGAGGCGGTCCGCCTTCTGGAGGCCTTCGGGCCGGACCTGGTGACACTCGACATCATGATGCCCGGCGTCGACGGCATCGAGACGCTGCGGAGGATCCGGGAGAAGAACCCGACGATTCCCGTGGTCCTCGTGTCCGCGTTCAGCGAGTTCAAGCAGGATTTCAACACGTGGGCATCCGAGGCGTACATCGTGAAATCCCACGACACCACGGAGCTCAAGGAAACGGTTCGCCGGCTGCTGGGGGGCGGATGAGCGTCCTGTCGGTCCTTTACGAGGCCCTTCGCCGCGAGCCGAAATCCCCCGAGGGGTCGCGGGACGTGTCGTTCGCGGCCACGCTGACGTCCGCCCTGTACGAGATCTCCGAGGCGCTGAGCAATCCCGACCGCGACGTCCAGCACAGCTTCGATCTCATCACCTCCGCCTCGGCGTCGATCCTGCGCGTGGAGCGCTGCGTCCTGCTCCTGAACGAGCCGGGCGAAGAGCTTCCCGTGATCCGGTCGATCGCGGGGGTCCCGCGGGGGAAGCAGTTCGACAAGTACCGGCACGAGATGTTCCGGAGGGTCCTGGAGCCGGTCCTCGCGACGGGGGAGGGGGTCATCATCTCGGAAGGGCGGCCCGGGCTGGACCGCAGCCTGCTCCGGCTGATGCGCAAACTCGATGTGAAGGGATTCCTCGCGGCCCCGGTGAAGGGCGCGGACGCCAACATCGGGCTGATGGTCGCGGCGACCCCCCTCGATCGGAGGAACCTTGAGGACGAGGACCTGAAGCTGCTCAGCGTGATGGCGAATTTCGCGTCGGTCGCGCTGGCGAACGCGGCGCTTGTCGCCCGGCTCGACAAGAAGGCCCGCAAGCTTGCGGCCATCTTCGACATCAGCAAGGCGCTCAACGAGGAATCCGATCCCGCCGTCCTGTTCCAGCTCATCATCGACCGCGCCATCGGGCTTTGGGGGGCGTCCTCCGGCTCGGTCATCCGGGTGGATCCCATCTCCGGGATGCTCTTCATCGAAGCGGAGCAGGGGCTGGGCCAGTCCGTGAAGAGCGCCCTTCGGCTTCGGATCGGCGAGGGGATCACGGGGTGGGTGGCGAAGGAGGGGGTCCCGCTCCTGGTGCCCGACGTCCGGGAGGATCCGCGGTACGTGGAGGCGAACCCGAAGGTCATGTGCGAGATGGCCGTGCCGGTCAAATGGGGATCCGAGGTGCTGGGGGTGATCAACCTCGACCATCACCGGGTGAACGGTTTCCTCGAAGAGGATCTCGAGCTGCTGATCGCGTTCGGGCACGTCGCCGGGGTGGCGCTGCGAAACGCGAACGTCCTGCGCGACTGGACGAGGCCTGTCGAATAACGGCGTGGAGGCGGTACCCCTTGCCGGAAACCTTTCTGGTCGCCCGTCCCCTCTGGCCGGTGCTCAAATCGCTGGCGACGACGATGGCCTCCCGCGGATGGGACGTGCAGACCTCCGGCTCCTGGGAGGCGCTTCTCGACGTTCGCGCGGCCGGGAGCGGCCTCGCCGCCGCCTTCCTGGGCGAGTTCGGCGACATCGCCGGCGAAGAGGGGATCCTGCGGCGTTTCCGCCGGAGCGAAGGGGCCGGCGGGGTGCCCGTCTTCCTGGTCGGCGGGAGCAACGCCCTGCGCTGGGAGCGCAGGCTTCGCGCGGCGGGGGTCGACCAGCTCTTCAGCGCGGAGCTTCCCGTCCCGGAGATCCTCGAGCGGTCGAAGCCGTTTCGCGCTCTGGGCGGGCTGTACCGGACCGTCCTGGAGGCGAACCGGGAGCTTCTGGATCTCTCCCTGACGGACGGCCTGACGGGGCTTCCCAATCGAAGGAATTTCACGCAGTCCCTCGATCGATGCGTCGAAATGGCCCGCCGGACCGGGGGCCCGCTGTCCTGCGTCGTGGCAGACATCGACGGCGTCCGGGACGTCAACGAGGCGCACGGATATTCCGCCGGGGACAACGTGATCCGGCAATTCGGAGATATACTGGACGGGTCGAAAAGACGCTACGACATTGTGGCCCGATTGGGCGGCGACGAGTTCGTATGGCTTCTGCCGGGGGCCGACGCCGACCAGGCGGTGCGGGCGGCCCGGAGGGTGCGCCGGAAGGTGGGCGAGAAGGCTTTCGGCCCGACTTCCGGGTCGTTTCGCGTGACCGCCACGTGGGGGGTGGCGTCTTTCTCCCCGGCTTCCGACCGGACCGGCCGGTCGCTCATGGAGGACGCGGACCGCGCCCTGTACTGGGGGAAGGAGACCGGGAAAAACATGGTGCGGTGTTATCCGCCGTGGAAGGTGGCTGCCGATGGTTAGGGATATCCTCGTCTACCCCGATCCGTTCCTGGCACGGAAAGCGGCTCCGGTAACGAAAATAGACGAACGGGTGCGGGATCTCATCAAAGACCTGTTCGAGACGATGTACGGGTCCGACGGCATCGGGCTGGCGGCGACCCAGGTGGGGGTCGGGAAGCGGGTCATCGTTGTGGATGTCTCCCCGGCGGACGAGGCCGCCGCCCCGCTCGCGATCGTAAACCCCGAGATCGTCGGGCAGGACGGCCCGATCGTATCGTGCATGGAGGGCTGCCTGAGCGTGCCCGGCGTCCAGGGGGAGGTCCCCAGGCCGGAGACCGTGATCGTCCGGGGGCTGAGCGGGGAAGGGGAGCCGCTGCATATCCAGGCGAGCGGGATCCTCGGTCGCGCCATCCAGCACGAGATCGACCACCTGGACGGCATCCTCTTCATCGACCGGATTCCCGCCCCGATTCCCGCCGCGACGGCTTCCGTGAAGTGAGCCCCGGGCTCCACGGGGCCGGGGCATCCCCGCTGCGCACGGTGTTCATGGGGACGCCGGCGTTCGCCGTGCCGTCCCTCGCCGCGCTGGCCGCGCGCGAGAACGTCACGCTGGTTTTATGCAACCCGGACCGGCCCGCGGGGAGGGGACGGATCGTGGCCCCCCCTCCCGTCAAGGAAGAGGCCGCAAGGCTCGGGGTCCCCGTATTCCAGCCGGAGAAGGCGCGTCATCCAGAGGCCGTCGCGCGGATCGCCGCCGAGTCGCCCGACCTGATCGTGGTCGTCGCGTACGGCCATATCCTCCCGAAATCGATCCTCGACCTGCCGCGGACGATCTGCGTCAACGTCCATGCGTCGCTTTTGCCGAAGTACCGCGGGGCCGCCCCGATCAACTGGGCGGTCGCGCGCGGCGAGACGGAGACGGGGATCACCATCATGAGGATGGACGAAGGGATGGACACGGGGCCGATCCTCCATGTCCGGAAGATGCCGATCGGCGACGTGGACACCGCCGAATCGATGTACGGGAAGCTGTCCGTCCTCGGGGCGGAGGCGCTGGTCGAGGCGCTGGGGCGCATGCGGGAAGGAACGCTTGCGGAGACTCCGCAGGACAATGCGCTGGCGACGTACGCGCCGATGCTGAAGAAGGAACATGGGAGGATCGACTGGTCCCGCTCCGCCCGGGAGATCCGGGACCTCGTCCGGGGGATGACGCCATGGCCTTCGGCCGCCGCGGCGCATGGCGGGACGGCGGTCAAGGTCCTCCCCCCGGTTCTCGCGCAGGACGATCCTCCGGGAGCGGGAATTCCCGGGGAAGTGATCGCCGTCGGCCGCGATGGGATCTCCGTGGCGTGCGGCGAGGGGAGCCTCCGCCTGACAACCCTCCAGCCCGAGGGGGGAAAGCCCATGGCCGCCTGGGCATATGCGCAGGGGCGCCGTCTGGCGAAGGGAGACCGGCTATCGTAAGGGATGCGGCGATCTCGGTCCTCGCGCGGGTGGACCGGGACGAGGCGTTCGCCGATATCGTCCTGGATCGTGCGCTGCGCGAAGGGACCTTCGCGGACCCGAGGGACCGCGGGCTGGTGACGGAGATCGTGATGGGCACCCTCCGTCGCCGCGGGACGATCGATTACGCCCTCCTGCCGTTCCTCTCCAGGCCGCTCGACAAGACCGACGCGTACGTGCGCAACGCCCTGCGGGCGGGGGCGTACCAGCTCTTCTACACGCGCATCCCCGAGAGGGCGGCGCTGAACGAGACCGTGGAGGCGGTCAAGGCCGTCCGCGGGGGAGGCGCCGCGGGATTCGTCAACGCCGTGCTGCGGGCGATCGTCCGCGCGGGAAAGACGCCGGCCGTCCCCGGGCCGGGAGATCCCCGCAGGGCGGCGGCGGAGCTGTCCGCCCCCGCCCCCCTCATCGAGGCGCTGGAGCGGACCATGGGGGAAGGCGAGGCGCGGGCATTCCTGTCCGCGGTCCTCGAGAAGCCGCCGTTCTCCGTGCGGGCCAATCCGTTCCGGACGACGGCCCCCGAGCTGCTGGCGCGATTCGCCTCGGAGGGCATGGAGCCCTCCCCGTGCCGTTTCGCCCCCGACGGGATCGTCCTCGGGAAGCCGCCGGCGGTGCATTCCGACGACGCCTTCCGCCGGGGCGCCTACCTGGTGATGGACGAGGGGGCGCAGCTCATTGCGCCGCTCCTTTCCCCGGCCCCCGGCGAGCGGATCCTGGACGCGTGCGCGGCCCCCGGCGGGAAGACGACCCACCTCGCCGCCTTGGCGGGCGGAAAGGCGGCGATCGTCGCGGCGGACGTTTCCGCGGCCCGCATCCGCATGCTTCGGGAAACGGCGGCCCGTACGGCGGCCCCGGGAATCGACACCGCGCTGAACGATTTCTCCCGTGCCCCGCTCCCCTCCTCCCGCCGGGTGTACGACAAGGTGCTGGTGGACGCCCCCTGCACGGGGATGGGAGTGATCCGCAGGAACCCGGACGCCAAGTGGCGGTTCCGACCGGAAACCGTCGAGACGATGTCCCGCGTCCAGGCGATGATCCTGGCGAACGCCTGGGAGTCGGTCCGCCCCGGGGGGATGCTCCTGTACTGCACCTGTTCCCCCCTGCGCGAAGAGGACGAGGACGTGGTCCGCGCCTTTCTTTCATCGCGCCCCGATGCGGCGCTATCGGGCCCCCATGTCGGGTGGCCGGGCCCCGCGGATGCCTGGACGCCGGACGGATTTCTCCGCCTTTATCCTCATAAGCATGGAACGGACGCGTTTTTCGGGGCGCTGGTGAAAAGAGCAGAACAGGGACGTTCCTGAGAACTTCCGCAGATTGGGGACAGACGTGGGGAGAATAACCCC
>JBFLWB010000095.1 GCA_040758155.1 Thermodesulfobacteriota bacterium | reverse complement strand
GCGCCGGTCCCGGCCCGCGCCGCCGCGCCGGCCCCCGCCGCGCAGGATGCGGACCGCGGCGGACCGGAGAAGAAGGACGCGGAAAAGAAGAAGGACGAGGTCTCGAACCTGCGGGTGGACATCGGGCGGATCGACAAGGTGATGGACCTCACGGGCGAGGTGGTGCTCGCGAGGAACCGCCTGCTGAACCTCATCAACACCATCAGCGCGCAGTACGCCGACGACCCCGCCGTGTCGAACGTCATGGAGACCGTGTCGTTCCTCGACCTCGTCACCTCCGACCTGCAGCTCTCGGTCATGAAGATGCGCATGCAGGCGCTCCAGAAGGTCTTCGGCAAGTTTCCGCGGGTCGTGCGGGACCTTGCCTCCGCCATCGGGAAGGAAGTGGACCTGAAGATCACCGGTGAGGAGACGGAGGTCGACCGGTCGGTCATCGAGCACATCGGGGACCCCATGGTCCACATCATCCGCAACGCCATCGACCACGGGCTCGAGCCGCCCGATGTCCGCAGGGCCAAGGGGAAGCCGGAGCGGGGCACCATTTCGATCGCCGCGTCCCAGAAGGGAAACCAGATCGTCATCGAGATCTCCGACGACGGGAAGGGGATCGACCTCGACCGCGTCAAGCGGAAGGCGATCGAACGGGGGATCCTGACGGTCGAAGAAGCGGAGCGGATGACGGAGGAGGCGGCCATCGGGCTGATCTTCCAGGCCGGCTTCTCCACGATGGACGTGGCCACGGAGCTTTCCGGGCGCGGCGTGGGGATGGACGTCGTCAAGACGAGCATCTCGAAGCTGAGCGGTTTCGTGGAGGTCAAGACGCGCAGGGACGAAGGGACGACCTTCCGGGTCAACATCCCCCTGACGCTGGCGATCATCCAGGCGCTCATGGTCCGCGCGGCGGGCGTCCAGTACGCCGTTCCGCTGTCGCTCATCGAGGAGATCGTCCGGGTGTCGCCGGAGGAGATCGCTCTGGCCGGCGGGCGCCGGGTGTTCGTGCTCCGGGAGAAGGTCCTCCCGTTCTTCGAGCTGTCGGAGCTGCTCGGGAAGGGAAGCCCGCCGGAAGGCGCGGCCCGGTACGCCGTCGTGGTCGCCGTCGGCGATTCCCGCTTCTGCCTCTCCGTCGACAAGCTGCTCGGCGAGGAGGAAGTGGTCATCAAGCCGCTCGAAGGGGTCGCGACGGAGGCGTCCCACACGCTGGGGTCCACCATCACCGGGGAGGGCAAGGTGGTCCTCATCCTGGACCTGGCAAGCATCTCCAGAAGCCTGACGGGATCGAACAGGACATAAAGGAGGAGCCATGGCGCAGCACATCGGGTTCAAGCTCGGAGGGGAGGAGTACTCCGTCCCGATCCTGAGCGTCCGCGAGATCATCAACGTGCCGGAGCTGACGCGCATGCCCCGGACCCCGGACTACATCGAGGGGGTCGCCAACCTCCGGGGAAGCGTGGTCCCGATCGTCAGCACCCGGAAGGTCGTGAAGATCAACGGGGGCCCGCAGGCCGAGGGCGGCGAGGGGGACCGGGTCATCGTCCTCATCAACGGGAGGTCCGCCTACGGGATCCTGGTCGACGGCATCACGGGCGTCATCGGAATCGACGAGTCCGCCATCGACCCGCCGGAGAAGATCATGAACGGCGCCGGCGACCAGTTCGTCGGGGTTGCCAAGTGCAACGGCCGTCTCGTCGTCGTCCTCGACCCGAAAAAGCTCCTTCCGAACGGTGAGTCCCTCTTCGACGAGGGTGAGATCGAGGTGCGGGAGACCTCCGACGCGGGCAAGGTCGAGGTGGTCCGGAAGATGCAGACGATCGGCGGGGACGTGGAGGTCCACGAGCTCCGGGACGCCAAGGAGTTCCTGGCGAAGCGGATCGACTCGAAGGACCCGAACAGCAGGGCGCTCGAGCAGCTCGCCGCGTTCATGGAGGCGATCGCGGCGAAGGACCTCGGGGCCGCGGACGCCGCCCTCGAGCAGCTCGTCAAGTCGCCGGAGGAAGGGCTGTTCAAGGAGGTCGGCAAGGTTACCAGGCGGCTGCACGACTCCCTGAAGAGCTTCAAGGAGGCCATCGACCCGAAGATCTCGACGCTCGTCGCCAATGAGATGCCCAGCGCGGTGGACCGTCTCCAGTACTGCGTCCAGAAGACCGAGGAGGCGGCCAACAAGACGATGGGG
The DNA here is from genome assembly GCA_040758155.1 of Thermodesulfobacteriota bacterium. Taxonomy (NCBI): domain Bacteria; kingdom Pseudomonadati; phylum Thermodesulfobacteriota; species Thermodesulfobacteriota bacterium. Next base: position 2,787 of record JBFLWB010000095.1, on the reverse strand, counting down.
ATCGTCGAGCGGCACCTCCTGCAGATGGACGACCTGGCGGCGAACATCCGGAAGCTCCAGGGGCCGGAAGACGCCGTGAATTACCTGAAGGACTTCAAGAACCGGTACGAGGACGACCTGACGGAGATCATCACGACCCAGTCGTTCCAGGACCTCACCGGGCAGACGATCCAGAAGGTCATCCGGCTCGTGGCGGATATCGAGAAGGAGCTCGTCGGGATGATCGCGGCGTTCGGGCTGAAGATCGACGTGGAGAACCGGGAGAGCGAGGAGGTCCGGGAGAAGGTCTCCCAGGCCGGCGTGGACGATCTGCTGAAGGAGTTCGGGTTCTGATCATGCCGATCCGCGTCCTCATCGTGGACGACTCGGCGTTCATGCGGAACGCCCTGGGCAAGATGCTGTCCGCCGACCCCGAGATCGAGGTCGCCGGGACCGCCCGGGACGGGGTCGAGGCGCTGGAGAAGATCGCCCAGCTCAAGCCCGACCTGGTGACGATGGACATCGAGATGCCGCGGATGGACGGGATCGAGGCGCTCCGCCGGATCATGGCGACGCAGCCGCTCCCCGTGATCATGGTCAGCTCGCTCACGGTGGAGGGGGCCAAGGCGACCCTCGAGGCGCTCGATATCGGCGCCGTCGACTTCCTCTCGAAGAACCTGGCCGACCTGTCGCTGAACATCCTCCAGGTCCGGGAGGCGCTCCTCGAGAAGGTCAAGCAGATCGGCCGAAAGCGGGCGCGCCAGACGATCCGTACGGCGCGCGCGATCCAGCCGCCGGCGGTTCCGCCCCCTCCGGCGGAAGGGCGGCAGGAGTACCGGAAGGAGCGGCGGATCGCCGTCGTGGCGATCGGGACTTCGACCGGCGGACCCAAGGCGCTCCAGGAAGTCATCCCGAAGCTCCCGAAGGAATTCCCCGTGCCGGTGGTCGTCGTCCAGCACATGCCTCCGGCGTTCACGGCCGCTTTTGCGGAGCGGTTGAACGAGCTGAGCCGGGTGCGGGTGAAGGAGGCGGAGGAAGGGGAGGTCCTGAAGCCCGGCGTCGTCCTCGTGGCTCCCGGCAGGGGGCACTTGAGCGTCCGCAGGGGGCGCGTCGGGGAATGCTACGTGACCGTCGACGAGAACCGGCCGGACCTCATCTACCGGCCCTCGGCGGACGTCATGCTGCTTTCCGTGGCCGAGATCTTCCCGGGACGGGCGCTCGGCGTGATCCTCACCGGCATGGGCAACGACGGAGAGAAGGGGATGCTGGCGATCAAGGCGTCCGGCGGGCGGACCATCGCCCAGAACGAGGAGACCTGCGTCGTGTACGGGATGCCGCGCGCGTCCGTCGACGCCCGGGCCGTCGACAGGGTGGTTCCCCTGTGCGAGGTGGCCGGGGAGATCGTCAACGCCGTGTGATCCCGATTAAAGAGATTCCAGGGTCCACCGATAAGCAACCGAAGAAGCCATCCAGCGGTCCGAACGGAGGAGAGATATGGGAACGAACGGCGAGGGCGGGATCCAGCAGCTGGTCACCTTCCGGCTGGGGGACGAGGAGTACGGCGTCGACATCCTGAAGGTCCATGAGATCGACCGGATGATGGACATCACGGAAGTCCCGAACGCGCCGCCCTCCATCGAGGGCGTCATCAACCTGCGCGGGAAGGTCATCCCCGTCATCAACCTGAGGAAGAAGTTCGACCTCCCGCCGCGGGAGCCGGACGCCCGCACGAAGATCGTCGTCGTGGACATCGGCACGTCCGCGGGGATGATCGTGGACTCGGTCTCCGAGGTGCTGCGGATCTCGTCCGACATCGTCGAGCCTCCCCCCGCCATGGCGGCCGGAGTGAGCTCCGAGTACATCCGCGGCGTCGGGAAGCTGAAGGACCGGCTCCTTATTCTCCTGGACATCGAGAAGCTCCTGGGGGCCGGGGAGAAGGCGCAGACGCAAAAGGCCGTCGCGGCCGTCTGAGGCCGCAAGATCCCGTGCGGGGGATGGGGATGAAGATGACTCTGTCGAAGAAGATGTACGGGATGATCGGGATCATCTCGGTGGTCATGCTGGTGATTTCGGGGATCGCAATCTACGGGATCCGGTCCATCCTCGGGGCGTACGAGTCGCTCGTCCGGGTGGACGCCGCGCGGTATTCCGCCGCCATGGACGCGCAGGTGGCGCTGGGGAAGGCCGTCGTGGCCACCAAGAACTACATGACCCGGATGGAACAGGAGTATACGGACGAATTCAAGGCGCAGATCGGGAAGCTGAAGACATCCATCCAGGCCATGGAACGGCACGCCCGGACGACGGACGAGAAGGAAATCGCCGTTATGGCTCTGGAGGAGCTCAACCAATACGAAAAACAGGGGAACGAGCTGATCGCCGCGGTCCTTACCGGCAAGGACGCCGTCTCGGTCGACACCGAGTTCCAGGGGATCGATCGGAACCTCTTCGTGACGCTCGAGGAGATGGGCGATGCGACGCTCAAGGCCCAGAACGGGAATTTCGAGCGCGACGCTTCCTCGGCGAAGGCGACGCAGGCGATGTTCCTTGCGGTGGCTCTGATCGGGGTGGCGCTGGCGTGGGTGTTCGCGGCGCTCACGATCCGGAAGGTCACCCGGTCGGTGGTCGTGGTGAGCGAGGTGACGGGGAAGGCGTCGGAGGGGGATTTGAGCCAGGACGTTCCGGTGCTGACTACCGACGAGGTGGGGCAGATGGCGCAGGGGTTCAACAAGATGATGGAGGACCTGCGCAGGATCGCCGGCGAGATCAAGGGGATGACGAACACGCTGGCGAGCAGCTCGGAGGAGG
>JBFLWB010000094.1 GCA_040758155.1 Thermodesulfobacteriota bacterium | reverse complement strand
GCCCAGGTCTCCCGGGTCTCCTTGCGGGACGTCGCCATGGAGAGGTCGTGGCAAATGCTGCATTTCTGCCCGAAGAGGACCTCCCCGCCCGAATCTCCGGCGGGAGCGGGGGCCGCCGGGGCCGACGTCGCGACGGCGGGAGCCGCCGGAGGCGCTCCCTGCGGGGGGGCCTCGGACTTCGTGCAGCCGGCCGACAAGGCAAAGACGAGGAGAATAAAGATAAAGGCCCCTCTGGAACGATTGAGCATTGCCGGCACCCTCCCGGAATGGTAATGGATGGTACATATTACTCCTCGTGTCCGGGACGGCTCAACCGGATCCCGGATCCGTTGCCGGTTCGAAGAGGGCTTGGATGATCCGGATGGAAAACGTCGGCGTGGTGCGGAGGAATCCGCAGGGAGAGGAGGTCGCGATCCTTGCGGAGATCTCCTTCGAGGCGCGCGCCGGGGAGATCACGGCAGTCGTGGGGCCGTCGGGCGGCGGCAAGAGCTCCCTCATCCGCCTGATCAACCGACTCGAGGATCCCACCTCCGGCCGCGTCCTTCTGGACGGCGAGGACATCGCGTCGCTCGATCCTCTGGACCTGCGCCGCCGGGTGGGGATGGTCCAGCAGAAGCCGTTCATGTTCGATGGGACGGTCCTCGACAACCTCCGGCGACCGTGCCTATACCGCGGCGCGCCGCTCCCGGATGCCGGCGCCCCGGAGCTCCTCCGCGCGATGGAATTGAGCCGCCTCCCCAGGGAGTTTCTGGACCGGGACGCCCGCTCCCTCTCCGGCGGGGAGCAGCAGCGGGTCAGCCTGGCCCGGGCTCTGTTCGGCCGCCCGCAGGTGCTGCTGCTGGACGAGCCGACCAGCGCGCTGGACCCTCCCACCGCCGACCGCCTGGCGGCAACCTTCCGGGACATCTGCCGGTCGGAGCGGCCGGCCATCGTCCTCGTGACGCACGACCTGCGGCTGGCGGGAAGGATCGCCGACCGCCTGATCTACCTGGAAAAGGGAAGGATGCTGGAAGAGGGTCCGGGCGCGTCGATGCTCGCGAACCCGCGGACGGAAGCGTTCCGGCGTTTTCTTGCGGAGCCGGAAAAGGGAGAGGAGTGACCGGATGGCGAAGCAGGACATCGTCCCGCTGGAGCTGCTCCACCTCGCCTGGGCCTACGGCCTGATTCTGCTGTCGGTCGGGCTGTCGCGCCTGCGGCGGGTCGGTCAAGGAAGACAGCTCCTCCGCTCCTCCGTCCGCATGGTCCTGCAGCTTCTCGCGGTCGGCTACGTTCTGCACCTGGTCTTCTCCGTGCGCTCCCCCTTCCTCGTCCTGCTGATCCTGCTGGCGATGACCGGCTTCGCGCTCCAGGTCATGGGATCGCGCGTGAAGCGGCGGATGCCGGGTTTCTACCGGGTCGTGGGCAGTTCCATGATCGTCGGCTGCGCCGGCGTCACCTTCTACTTCTGCCTCCTGGTGGTCGGCTACACTCCATGGTACGACCCGCGCTACCTGATCCCGCTCGCCGGCATGATCATCGGCAACTCAATGAACGGCGCCAGCCTGGCCGCCGAGCGGCTCACCTCCGAGATGCACGACCGGCGCGAGGAGATCGAGACCGCCCTCTGCCTTGGGGCCAACTCCCGGCAGGCGGCCGAGCCGGCGGTCCGCGCGGCCTTCCGCGCGGCGCTGATCCCGACCATGAACACCATGGCCGCGACGGGGATCGTCGCCCTCCCCGGCATGATGACCGGGCAGATCCTCTCCGGCACCGAGCCGATCATCGCGGTCCGCTACCAGATCGCCATCATGTGCGCCATCACGGGGGCGGTGGCGATCACCTCCTTCCTGCTCCTGCAGCAGGGATACCGGCTCTACTTCACCGCGGCGCATCAGCTGAAGTCGATGTGAAATGTCAATGGATTGTCAATTTATGTCAAATTGACAATTCAGGAATGGCCAGCTTTTTCGCGACATCCGGCACCGCCACGAAATAGTACCGCCGGTTCAATCTCTTCCTGCTCAGGAATCCCCTCTCGACAAGGTCCGCCAGGTCCGCGCTCGCCGTTGCCCGGACGACATTGTGCGAGTTCTTATGGGACTCGATCGTGTAAACGGCTCCTGCGTGCTTCACCGCATGCTGGAGAAGGGCGATTTGCCTGTAGTTGAGGTCGGGCACATTGTGAAGCATGGCCGTCGCCTTCCTCATTTCTTCCTGTTTCCGCGCCAGGTAACGGTGCAGCTCTTCCAATGCCAGGCGGATCGCCTTCAGATGGTACACAAGGAAATACGTGATATCCCTGCCATCGGTCTCCGAGTACAAATATGCCCTGGCATATTGCCTGACGGATTTCAGGATGATCCTGGAGATGCTCGAGTACTCGAAAAGCCAATAGTTACGGGAAAGCATGTACCAATAAAAAACGGCACGAGCCGTTCTCCCGTTTCCATCGACGTATGGATGCTCGTACCCAAGCCAGAAGTGAAGCAGTATGGCGCGCACCACCGGGTGTATGAACGGTTCGTCGTCCTTGTCGTTTGCGAAGGAGAGAAACTTCTCCATCCTTGTCGGGAGATCCCGGGCAGGCGGCGGTACATGCAATATCTGGCCGTCGCTTTCATCGATCACACAGATATCATCCCCGGAGCGAAAACGGCCTGCCGCGGCAGGATCGTCCAGAGTGCCTTCCGTCAATGACCTGTGCAGTTCATGGAGGATTTCCAGGCTGAGAGGTTGTCCAAGGAAGGCCTTTATCCTGCGGATCGTTTGATAGTTGTTCAGGATCATCTTCTCCGCCTTGTTTTTCGGCGGGCGCCCTTCGCGCAGCATTTCCTTGGCGACTTTCCTCGTCGTCGCCGCTCCTTCGATCTGACTGGAGGCGATCGCCTCTTCCATGAGGGAACTGATCAGATATCTCTCCCTGGCTTCGGAGGAAAGCTGCGGATTATCGATCAGGATACTGCCGCCGGCGTTCTGGTCGATGAAGTGCAGCTCACTCAGAACCGGATCCGGAAGCCAGAAGCCAAAGCTGTTACCGACGGGATCGGCAAGCGGAATCGACTTCATGTTGGATGTTCTCGACAGCTTGATGAGAAGCCATAAATCTTCCGCAGGAATAGAGGCGGGCAAATCCAGGTATTTGGCTCTTTCCCAATGCAGATATTCCTGATTGGCCCTGACGACGTACTTTTGGGCTTCGCTTGAGGTGAGAAGAGCGACAAGCCTGGCTGGATCCTTGAAGCGAATGGAAGCCAAATCAGGCGTAGGTTCCGGTAGTTTCATGCTTATCCCCGATTGCACCTTCCGGCTGGCCGCGAAATGTCAACGAAATGTCAATATCCGTCAAATTGACATTTCAAAACCATCCTACTGTGAAATGTCAATTCAAGTCAAATTGATATTTGTAGTCACTGACTGGGGGGGGGAATTTCATCCTGTTCCATCCTGTATAATGCTCCGATGATCCGCGTCCGCATTCCCCAGAAGAAGAAGGAGCTCGAGGTCCCCGGCCCCCGGCGTGTGATGGACATCCTCGCCGACGCGGGAGTGCGCCCCGCCACGGTGATCGTCACGCAGGGGAGGAAGCTCCTCACCAAGGACCACCGCGTGGAGGACGGGGAGACGATCGAGGTCATCTCCGTCGTCTCGGGCGGGTAGGCCCCCCGTGAAGTGCAAGCGCTGCCGGAAGGCGGCTGCCGCGATCGAGCTGCCAAGCCACCACTCCGCCTTCTGCCCCGAATGCTTCTTCGTCTTCTTCCGGCGACAGGTCCGGGAAGGGATACGGAGGCACCGCCTCCTGTCGCCGAGGGAGCGCGTGCTGGTGTGCGTGTCGGGCGGCAAGGACAGCCTGGTGCTCTGGGACGTCCTCATGGAGATGGAGTATGAGACGGAAGGACTCTACATCGACCTGGGGATCGAGGGGTACTCGGACCGCTCCAGGGAAAAGGTGCTCGCCTACGCGCGCGGCAAGGGGAAGGAGCCGATCGTCGTCGAGCTGGCGAAGGAGGGGATTCCGATCCCGGAAGCGGCGCGCTGCGTGCGGATGCAGGAGTGCTCCATCTGCGGGACCGTGAAGCGGTACTTCTTCAACCGGGTGGCCGCGGAGGGGAAATTCGACGTCGTGGCGACCGGGCACAACCTCGACGACGAGGCGGCGCGCCTGCTGGGGAACCTGCTCCACTGGCAGAGGGAGCACCTGTCGCGCCAGCACCCGCACCTTCCCGCGGCGGGCGAGGGGCTGGTGCGGAAGGTGAAGCCGCTGTGGCGGGTGTCCGAGCTCGAGACGGCCGCGTACGGCTTCCTGAAGGGGATCGACTACGTGACCGAGGAGTGCCCGATGAGCGAGCACGCCACCTCGCTCGTCTACAAGGAGGCGCTGTCGCTGATCGAGGAGAAGATGCCGGGATCGCGCATCGTCTTCTACCAGGGCTTCCTCGATGAATCGAACCCGCTGCGGAGGGCGCCGGGAGAAGGCGCAGCTTTGGGCTGCGCGGCCGAGGGCGGCTTGGCCGAGGGCGCCATGCCCGAAGGCGCCGTGGCGAGGGGGAAGGAGGCGGCAATGCCGTGCGCGTCGTGCGGCGCGCCCACTTTCACCGAGACGTGCTCCTTCTGCCGTCTGAAGGAGCTCGTCCGCCGGAAGCGCGGGGAACGCGAAAAGGGGGTTTCCGGATGACGGGGACGGAGGACGGCGAAGGTCACGGGCGCATCCGCAGGGGGCCCTTCCGGGCGGGGGAGGACGTGCTGCTCATCTCCCCGAAGAAGGAGGAGCATCTGATCACCCTGGCGCCGGGGAAGGTCTTCGGGACCCACAAGGGGAACCTCCTCCACGACGACCTGATCGGGAAGCCTGACGGCTGCCGCGCCTGGACGGCCATGGGCGACGAATACCGCGCCTTCCGTCCCACCTATATCCAGTTCATCATGAACCAGAAGCGGCACGCGCAGATCATCTACCCGAAGGACACGGGGCCGATCCTGATGTGGGCCGACGTGTTCCCGGGCGCGACCGTGATCGAGGCGGGCATCGGCTGGGGCGCCCTGACGATCAAGCTGCTGGAGGCGGTGGGCCCGGCGGGCAGGGTCGTCTCCTACGAGGTGCGGGAGGATTTCGCGGTCAGCGGCGAGAAGACGGTACGCCGCTACCTCGGCGAGTGCCCGAACCTCGAGATCAAGGTCCGGGACATCTATGAAGGGATCGACGAACGGGAGGTCGACCGGATCGTGCTCGACCTTCCCGAGCCCTGGAACGCGGTTGCCCATGCCCGGGAGGCGCTCGTCCCGGGGGGGATCCTGCTCGCCTACCTTCCCTCCACCATCCAGGTGAAGCAGCTTTGCGACCGGCTCGCCGAAGAGGGCGTCTTCCCGGATCCCGATACCTTCGAGGTCATCCTCCGCCCCTGGCACGTGAAAGGGATGTCCGTCCGCCCCGTCCAGTGGATGTTCTCGCACTCCGCGTTCCTGGTGGTGGCGCGGAAGACGTCAGAACCGGGACGTTCCTGAGAACTTCCGCAGAACCGGGACAGACCTGCGCCTGCGGATTCGCGAATGGATTCGTTCAACGGCAGGAATTCAAGAGGTAACGGGCGGCGCCTGCCGACATCCCCATCCAGCGGGCTATTTGAGCGATCGGTATCTTCATGCTGCACGTACACTTTTTCAGAATCGCCCTCCGGATATCGATGACGATGTAGTCCCTGTCCCGGGAAAGCACCCGTTCGATGGGGACGCCATGCGAAGCGGAAATGCGCTGAAGAAGATCGGTAAATATTTCGTGCGGCCCGGAAGAGAGCTGCACTGGCCCATCGTCGGATTCTGCTTGTCCACCGATTCCCTCGAAATCGGATAAATCGATCGGAGCTCTGACCGCCGATTCCAGATAATCGAGATAGGCGGGGACCCATTCCGCACCTGCGGGGGAGCCGTGGAAAGCCTCGCGCAGCAGTCCGACGTCCTGCCAGCCGGGAGCCCCTCCGCGCACGATCCGCCTGTGACCCGTCCAGGGATACTCCTCCAAAGCGTCTAACGAAGGTACGATTCCCGAACGCAACGGATTGAGGTGGATGTACCGCGCGACATCGCGGCAATGCTTGATGCTATCGATAAGCGGCGATTTGTACCGATTCTGGAACAGGTGGCCAACGCGTTTATGCCGGTCGTTGAAATACATGGAGTACCCGGTCAGCAGGCATTGCATGAATGAGGGGAGACATCCTCCATCGCTTCGAACCAGAAGGTGAAAATGGTTCGGCATAAGTGCCCATGCGCAACAGGCTATATGCCATTTCGCCAGGTTGGAGCCCACCCTCCCGAGGAAATCGCACCGGTCGCTGTCGTCCAGATAGATGGCTCGTTTTTCGATGCCGCGGGCGTAAACGTGATGGATCGCCCCCGGGAAATCGACCCTGGCTCTTCTTGTCATGCCTGGTTTTCGATCAAGGTTCGGGCCAAAAGGGCAGGTCGGCTAACGGTGCCGGGACGATGATAAGGAGAACCGAGGGACTCCCCAAGAGTGTCCCGGTTCTGCGGAAGTTCTCAGGAACGTCCCCGTTCTGCGCTTTCTGCCTGGAACCACCCGAACGTTTTTCTCAGCCCATCCCGGAACGAAACCTTCGGGTCGTATCCGAGGAGTTCGCGTGCGCGGGAGATATCCGCAAGGGAGTCCCTGACATCGCCCGGCCGCACGGGCTCGAATTTCGGAGGGACCCGTTTCCCGGCCTCCGCGTAAATGATCTCCAGGATGTCCAGCAGGGATACCCTTTCCCCGCAGGCGATGTTGAACACTTTCCCGCAGGCATCCTTAGGGGCCGAGCATGCGGCGATGTTCGCGTGCACCACGTTGTCGATATAGGTGAAGTCCCGGGTCTGGCGCCCGTCGCTGTATACGATAGGCGGCCCGCCTCGCAAGACGGAGGTGATGAACCGCGGGATGACCGCGGCGTACATCGACGCCGGATCCTGCCTGGGCCCGAACACGTTGAAGTATCGCAGCGACACGGTCTCCAGTCCGTGGATCTCGTAGAATATCCGCATGTAATGTTCGCCGGCCAGC
>JBFLWB010000093.1 GCA_040758155.1 Thermodesulfobacteriota bacterium | reverse complement strand
TGAGCTGGAGCAGCTCCTGCGCCTTCTCCGAGGGGAGGTCGGCGATGACGTCGGCCGCCTCGTCCGGCGGCATCTGCTCGATGATGTCGGCGGCCTGCTCCTTGTCCATCTCCGTGATGAGGTCGGCCTGGATCTCGGGCTCGAGCTCGTGGAGCGCCTCGGCCGCCGTCTCGGTGTCGAGCTTCTCGAAGAACTCCTGCCGCTCCTCGGGCGGCAGGTCGCTCATGATCTGGGCGATGTCCGCGGGGTGCAGGTCCGAGACGGCCTCGCGCGACACCGACAGCGCGAGCCGGTCCAGCTTCGGCTCCAGCGGCTGGAGGAACTGCCAGGAGATGAGCTGGTGGCGCAGCGGGTGGCGGATCGTCTCGAAGAAGGCGTCGCCCCGGCGCTCGATCCCGAGCCGCCGCAGGATGCCGCGCATCCCGACGTCCACGTCGGTGACGTAGGCAGCGCCTCCCTCCTCGGTGAGCTTCACGTCGTTGACCCGGACGACCTTCGCCCCGTTGATGTCCACGATCTGCTTGTCGAGGATGTCCCGGACGATGAACAGGTGGTCCTTCTCGCCGCCGTTCTCGGGGAGCTCGGCTTCCGTCTTCCGCGACGAGATGATCCGGCGGTTGAAGATCGCGAGGTCCTCCCACGGGAGGTAGCATTTCGCCTTCTTCTTCTCGAGCGACAGGCCGACCGCCTTGGGAAACCGGAGCCCCGCCTCGACGGCGATGTCGCGGACCTTCCCGATCTCCTCCCCTCTCGGATCGAGCACGGTCTTTCCCAGGATGTCGGCGACGAACACCTCCCCGATCAGCGCCATGGGCCCCTCCCGTCCCCGTGAGAATCCGGATCCAGTGTACGTTCCGCTTTCGAGCCAGGTCAAGGATCGCGGGGCAATCCCCGATGGACGCGCCGGGGGCGATGGGGTAAATAGAAGGTATGCGCCTGTCGAAGAAGACCGAGTACGCTTTCCGCGCGCTGATCCACGTCGCGCGGTTCCCGGAAGGGACCACTTTCCAGATCCGGGAACTCGCGGAGAAGAACGGCATCCCGAAGAAGTTCCTCGAGCTGATCCTGCTCGACCTGAAAAAGGCCGGGATCCTGTCGAGCCGGCGCGGCGTCGGCGGCGGCTATCTCCTCGCCCGCCCCCCGGAGACGATCCGCGGCGGCGAGATCATCGAGGCGTTCGAAGGGCCGCTCGCGGCCGGGGAGGGGAAGAAGGCCTCCCCCCGAGCCCCCGGAAGGGAGCCGTCGGCCGCGGTGGGCCGCATGGTGGCCGAGGCGTCGCGCGCGGCGGCGGAAGTCCTTTCCCGCTGGACCCTGGCGGACCTGGTGCGGGAGGAGGACGACGCGGCCGAGCGCCGTCGCCGCAACGTGATGTACTTTATCTGAGGAACTCCTCCGGCATCTGCACCGCCGTCACCTCCCCGCGCGCGGTGGCCGTCCCCGCGGCGTAGACCGTCGCCTCGACGACGACCTTCCGGCCGCGGATCTCCTTCACCCTCCCCCGGATCTCCAGCTCGGCGGATAGCGGCGTCGGCTTCAGGTAATCCACGCGAAGCGATCCCGTCACGAAGCGAAAGGACGGCTCGGTGCCCATCCCGCGCCCTTCCGCCCGGTACATCGCCGCCGCGGCGGTGCCCGTGCAATGGCAATCGATCAGCGACGCGATCAACCCGCCGTACACGTAGCCGGGGATCGCCGTGTGATACGGCTCCGGCCGGAAGCGGGTGACGGTCTCGTCACCCTCCCAGCGGGTCCGGATCCGGTGCCCGTGCCCGTTCAGGCGCCCGCAGCCGTAGCAATGGGCCACGTTGTCGGGGTAATAGTCCTGGAACGCTTCCTCGGTCATGGCTCCTCCAGAGTTTTCGCAACCTTCTTTTCCAGCCCCGCCAGGTTGGGGACCTCCGCCATCGCCGCGGCGTACTCCTCCCGCGTGATCATCCGCGCGGCGACCATCCTCCGGAGGATCCGGTCGGAGCGCTTCGTCACCCGCCCCATCTTCCGGTACGGGTTGTAGATCCTGGGCCCCGGCAGCATCGAGGCAAGGAACGCGCACTCCCGCACCGTCATCGCGGAGGCGGGCTTGCCGAAATAATACTGCGAGGCGTGGCCGACGCCGTACACCATCGGGCCCAGCTCGACCACGTTCAGGTACAGCTCGAGGATCCGCCGCTTGCTCACCATGTCGTCGATGCGCCGGGCCAGGATGACCTCCTTGAGCTTGCGGACGAGCGTCTTTTCGCGGGTCAGGTAGAGGTTCTTCGCGAGCTGCTGGGTGATGGTGCTCCCTCCCCTGACGAACGCCCCCTTCTCGATGTCGACCAGAATCGCATCCTTCAGCGCCTCGTAGTCCACCCCCTCGTGCGCATAGAAATTGGCGTCCTCCGCGGCGACGACCGCCTTCTTCATGGCGGACGGGATGGAGCCGTACGGGGTCCAGCGCGGGTTCCGGGGGCCGACGACGAAGGAGCGGTCCCGCTTCCTCCAGTCCTTGACGACGATCGTCGTCGAGAAGCGGGGCGACGCCAGCGGCGCGACCGACGGGAGCGTGAGAAGGGACCAGCCGATCCACGCCGCGGGCAGGACAATTGCCGCGAGAAGGATCAGGAGAAGCCGGCGGCGCCGGCGGGGGTTCCGTTTCATTTGCGCGGATATTGCGCGCTACCCCCCCGATACGTAATCGCGCACGGCGGCGAGAAAGTTCGCGTCGATGGGGACCGGCCGGCCCGACTTGTAGTCGTACATCACCTGGACCGTCTCCGCCTCGACGAACACCCGCCCGTCGCCCGGGTCCAGGAGGTCGTATCGGAAGCGGAACGAGCTGCGCGAGACGTCGGTGATGCGCATCCGGACGCGCACCCGGTCCTGGAGGAGAATCGGGATGCGGTACCTGCAGGAGACCTCGGCGACGATGAACAGGATGTCCTCGACGCGCCTCGCCCCCAGCACCTCGGCGAAGAAATGGACGCGCCCCGTCTCGAGGTAGGTGACGATCGTCGCGTTGTTGACGTGCCCCATCGCGTCGGTATCGCCGAACCGGAGCTGGAGGTCCGTCTCGTAGACCTTCGCCGGCGAGGGAGGCAGCGTCCCCGCATACGGCTCCCCCCATCGGCCGTCGAAGGCGATCTCTCCCAACGGCTTGCGGCTCCTCGGCCTTTCGTCCTTCCTGCGCGTCTCCTCGTCGAGCGCTTCCGGGTTCCCGGCGTACCCGACCGCGACGACCGCCATGGGCGCGAAGTCTCCGGGTAGCCCCAGCGCCTCGCGCAGCGGCGCTTCCCTCCACCCGGCCATCGGGTGGACGAGCAGCCCCAGGTCCACTCCCCGGTAGATGAGGGACATGAGGGAAAGCCCCGCGTCGAGGAGATGGTAATCCCGGCTCTCGACGACCGCCGCGGCGGGCCGGCTCGCGCCCGCCACGATCAGCACCGGCGCGACGCGGGCCCATGCGTTCCCGGCGTCGAGCGCCTCCTCCACCGCCGCGCGCGCCGGGGCGTCCCGATCCACCACCACGAAGCGCCACGACTGCCGGTTCCCGCACGAAGGGGACCAGCGGGCGGCCTCGAGCATCCGCTCGACCTTCCCCGGCTCCACGGGACGGGATGCGTACGCCCGCAGGCTCCTGCGGGCGGAGAGGACCCGGTGGAATTCCATCGGCCCTTAGCCTTGCGCGGCGCCGCGGACGACGGCGCCCTCGCGGACGGATTTGCCGGCCGGCTTCTTTCCGGGCGCGGCCGGAGATTTCCTTTTCCCGGCGGCCCGGGACTTCTTCCCCTTGACCGCCTTCCCCTTCGGGGCGGCCGTCGTTCCGCTCTTCCGGAACTTCGGGTGCTTCCGTCCGCCCGCCTTCCGGTAGACCGGAGGCGAGGAGGACGGATAGCCGAAATACGCGTTGAACGCCTCCTTGCCCACGTAGCTTCCCTTGATCTTCCACCGGTCCTCGTTCACCACGAGGGCCGCGACCGCCAACTTCGGAACGTTGGCCGGGGCGACGCCGGCGAACCACTCGAAATGCATCGGCGGCGTCCACCCGGAAAGCGAGCCGGTCTTCCCCGCCACGTCCATGTCCTGTAGCAGCGGCGTCCTCGCGGGGGAGCCGAAGGCGCGCCGGGAGGTGCCCATCTCGACCGTCTTCACCATCATCTGCACGACCGCTTCCGCCGTTTCCGGCCGGACGGTGTCCCGGAACTTCGATGGGGTCGATTCGTACGCTACGTCCCCGTCCGCATCCTCGATCCGGTCCACGAGGAGCGGCCGGGGCATCGAGCCCCCGGAGGCGAGGGCGGACATGATCATCGCCACGTGCAGCGGCGAGACGTACACGTCCCCGAACCCGGCGCCCGTCCGGGCGAGCTCGTATTCCTCGCGCGGCACCTCCGCGCGGCTCGGCTCGACGGGAAGATCGAACGGGAGGGGCAGCCCGAACCCGAACTTCGTCAGGTACTCCCCGAGGACGGGCCCGCCGACGTGGTGGACCGCCACCTTCCCGAACACGGCGTTGGCGGAGCGGGCGATCGCCTCCTCGAGGCTCATCTTCGGCCCGCCGCGGCCGTCCGGCGCGCGGATCCCCCGGCGGCTGATCCCGTAGATCCCGCCGCGGTAGCTGAACTCGTCGTCCGGAGACACGTTCCCGCGCTCGATGGCGGCGGAAGCGGTGATCACCTTGATCAGGGAGGCGGCCGGGTAGATGGCCTTCAGCGCCAGCGACGGATCGGATATGCCCCCCCGCCGGTACCCGACGAGGGCGACGACGCGCCCCGTCCCCGGTTCCATGGCGACGAAGACGCCGTACGGAGGATCGAACCGGCGGAAGAGATCGAAGATCCCGCCCTGCAGCTCCGGGTTCAGCGTCGATACGAGCCTGGACCCGTCCTGGAGATCCTTTTCCGGCTCCCCCGACTTCACCAGGTCGACGATCTCCTGCGGCGGCAGTCCGTGCTCGAGCCGGATCCTCACGACAGCGGAGGCGGCCGCGGGGGCGGGCGGGGAATGGAGGCCGCTCTCCGCCGTCACGATCCGGGCGACGCCCCACCCGCCGACCAGCAGGAGCGCGGCGGCAAATAAGAGCCGGGGACCTCCGCCCCCGAACGGACCGGTCATGTCTTCCTCGCGAGGCACACGAGGCCTTCCGAATCGGCGGTGAACTCCGCGCGGGCGAAATCGCCGAAGAAGCGGATGTCCCCGAAACCGGCGCCGGCGGCCATCTCCCAGAGCTGCTCCGGAAAGAGGGGATAAAGCGCGATCTCGTTCCGGGCGATCATCGGACCTTCCGCGGTGGAAAGGCGCAGCGTCGTGAGGAACGACACCTTCCGCCGGTCCTCCCAGGCGTACCGCCGGCGAAGCTCGGCGGATCCGTCCCCGGATCGGACCAGCGGCAGCTCCGTCACGCCGTCCCGGAAGATCCTTTCGTAGTTCAGGATCTGCAGCAGGATCCTTCCGGAGGGGGCGAGGGCGGATGCGGCGTCCGCAAGGAAGCGGCCCGCTTCCTCCGGCGGAACGTGGACCAGCGAGTTCCCGAGGCACAGCAGCAGGTCCGCGGCGGGACCGTCCAGCCGGTGAAGATCGGCGAACGCCCCTTCCTCGATCCGGGCGTTCGGGTACGGCGCCAACTTCCGGCGCGCGACGGCGACGAGCGACGGGTCGGGATCGAACCCCAGGCAGGCGATGCCGCCCGCGGCGAACGGAAGGAGCTGCGCCCCGGTGCCGCAGCCGGCGTCCACCACGGAGCGGACCCCGTCCTCCCGGAGCGATTCGAGCAGGGCGCGTTGCGCCGCGGACACCGGGAACAGGTCGTCGTACGCCTCGCTTATGTCCGCATAGAACGAACCCATCCGCAACATTCTAACAGGGCGTTTCCGCCCGTCGAAAAAAAACGCCCCGCGCGCGGAAAAAATCTTCCGTTCGCGCGGGGCGGTATCCTACCTTGCGTAACTTTTATACCTTTCGTCGATCTCCGCCGCGCTGCCGCCCGCCGGCGCCCCCCCGGGGAACGCGCCGCCGGGAGCCGCAAGGATCACGCTTTGCCCCAACGTGAGCTCATTGTCGAACGGGGAGGTGTCTTCGAACACGAATGCCTCCGCCTTGATGCGGTATTCCCCCGGCGCCATCCCGCTCGTGTCCCAGTCGAGGTGCATCTTGTACATGCGGGGATCGGCGGGACTTCCCCAACGGAACATCTGCCGCGCAACCCGCTTCCTGTTCGCGAAGATATCCAGGTTGGTCGACTGGCTCCCGTCCTCCCGGTTGTCCACCCAGACCTCGATGCGGATCACGTCCCCCACGTGCGCCCGGACCGGCTCGACGCCCAGCTTCGCGACCGTGAGGTTGATGTGGGCGCCGCCGTTCCCGTTTTCCAGTTCCGCAAGTCGGATGGACGGTACGGTCCCGGCACCGGCACCGAAGGCAATCAACAGAAGGGTCGCGGCCAGAATCGCCGCATTCCCCGTGCAACCCGCCCGCTTCCCGTTTCGCATATGCCCCTCCGGCACGGATCTCCCCATCGCAACAATAATCTATTAGATTCCGGCGCCGGAGGAAAAGGTTCCCTTGGACGACACACTTGCAATATATTTGCGTTTGCAATATATTTGCAAATGGGAGAGCGCTCCATGGGAAAACATTCGGACACGCTTCGGACGATGGGCCGCGCATCGACGCGGGGACGCGAGGAGATCCTGCGGATCCTCGAGGAAGCCTCCCTGCCGCTTTCGCCACGGGATATCCGTGAAAGGTTCCCGGAGCCCAAGCCCGACGCGGCCACCGTCTACCGGAACCTGTCGCTGCTGTCCTCGCTCGGGCTCGTGCGGAGCGTGGCGCTGCACGAGAGAAGCCGGCGATACGAGGCCGCGGGAGAAGGGATTCACCGCCACCGGGCGGTGTGCAGGGACTGCGGGCGGATCGAGGCGTTCGCCGCGATGGCGTGCGACCTCTCCGGGATCGAGGCGGACATCCGCCGGAAGCTCGGATTCAAGGTGACGGACCACTCCCTCGAGTTCTTCGGAAGCTGCGCCGACTGCCGCGGCAAGGAGGGGAAGCGATGAGACCGCGCCGCGCCGTGCTCCGGCTGTCGGCCGCATGCCTGCTCGCCGCCGCCTTCCTGCGCCTTCCCCCGCTTGCGCCTTCTACGGCGGCCGCCGCCCCGTCCCCCGCCCCGCTGCGCGTCCTCGCTTCCTTCCTTCCCATGTACCTGTTCACCGTGAACGTCGTCGGCGACGCGCCGGGCGTCCGCGTGGAGCTGATGCTGCCGGAGTCGCTCGGATGCCCGCACGACTACGCGCTGACCCCTTCGGACATGCGCAAGATCGCCTCGGCGGAGCTGTTCATCGCCAACGGGATGGGCATGGAGGAATTCCTGGGCGCCCCGGTCCGCAAGGCGAATCCCCGCGTGCGGCTGATCGAGACCGCGGCGTCCGTCCCTCCCCTGCGGGAAACGCATGACGGGCATAAGGAAGAGCACGGAGACGGGCACCGGCACGGCGATCTCAACCCGCACACGTGGGTCAGCCCGCGGAACGCGATCCTGCAGGTCCGCGCGATCGAGAAAGCGCTCGCCGGGGCCTCCCCCGGAAACGCGGCGCGCTTCCGGGCGAACGCGGACGCGTACGTGCGCCGGCTGGAAACGCTCGACCGCGAGTACGTCGAGGCTTCCAGGACGTTCCGGAAACGGGACATCGTCACGTTCCACAACGTGTTCGACCACCTTGCGCGGGATTACGGCCTGCGGATCGTCGGCAAGGTCGAGAACGCGCCGGGGCAGGAGCCTTCCGCGGGAGAGATCCTGAAGCTCGTCCGGACGATCCGGGAAAAGAAGGTCCCGGCGCTGTTCGCCGAGCCGCAATACCCGCAGCGGATCGCGGACGCGATCGCCCGCGAAGCGGGGATCCCCGTCCGTGTGCTCGACCCGGTCGCCACCGGTTCGACCGCGCCCGGCACGTACGAGGAGACGATGCGCAGGAACCTGCAGGTCCTGAAGGAGACGCTCGCCTCGCCATGAGCGGGAACGCGCCCATCCATACCCTCGCGATCCGGAACCTTACGGTGCGCAAGGGAGGAACGGAGATCCTCTCCGGCGTCGACGCGGACATCCGCTGCGGCGAGGTGACCGCCCTCATCGGCCCGAACGGGGCCGGGAAGACGACGCTGCTACAGGCGATCCTCGGACAGGTCCCCTACACCGGCGAGATCCGGTTCTGCCGCTCCAGCGATCACGGAGAGGGCTCCCCGCGCTTCGGCTATGTCCCGCAGCACCTCGAGTTCGACCGGGAGACGCCGCTGACGGTGCTAGACTTCTTCGCCCTCTCCGCCCAGAGGCGCCCCGTGTTCCTCGGCCGTTCCCGGGCGGCCCGCCGGTCGGCGCGGGAGAGCCTGGAAGGCGCGGGCGCGGCACATCTCCTGGATCACCCTTTGGGGAAGCTGTCGGGCGGGGAGCTGCAGAGGGTGCTGCTCGCCCTGGCGCTTCGCGACGCCCCCGACATCCTCCTGCTGGACGAGCCGGTCTCGGGAGTCGACCTTGCGGGGGAGGAGCAATTCTGCCGGTTCCTTTCCGACATCCATCGCCGCGCGCGCTTCAGCCTGCTCCTGGTCAGCCACGACCTGTCCGTGGTCACGCGGCACGCCGACCAGGTCATCTGCCTCAACCGCCGGATCGTCTGCCGGGGGGCGACGACCGAGGTACTCACCGCGGACAACCTCGCGGCCATGTACGGGGAAGGGGCCCACCTGTTCCGCCACGCCCACGCCGACGGGCACGGCCACCTGCACGAGCGCCGGGAAGGGAGGGAATGACGCGGTGGAAGGGATCCTCTCCGTCGTGTTCGCCGCCATGGACCGACTGCTCCCCTTCGCCTTCGCCGAGCCCGCGTTCATGAAGCGGGCGCTGCTGGCCATGCTGCTCGTCGCGCCGGCGGCCGCGGCCGTGGGGGTCCCGCTGGTCCAGTTCCGGATGGCCTTTTTCTCGGACGCCATCGGGCACTCCGCCTTCACCGGCGTCGCGCTCGGGGTCGTCCTCGGGATCTCCCCCACGTGGACCATGGCGGCGTTCGGTGCCCTCGTCGCGGTGGCCATCATCCTGGTCAAGGGACGGACCGACCTGTCCACGGACACGGTCATCGGCGTCTTCTTCTCGACGGCCATCGCCCTGGGCATCGCGATCATCAGCCGGGAGAAGGGGCTGACCCGAAATCTCCAATCCTTCCTGTACGGGGATCCGCTCGCCGCGACCGACGCGGAGCTCGCATGGATGGCGATCCTGCTGCTCGCAGTTGCCGCATACCTCGTGCTCGCGTACAACAGGATCCTGCTGCTCGGCGTGCACGAGGGGTACGCGCGGACCAAGGGAGTCCGCGTGCGGGCCGTGGAGATCTCCTTCGCGCTGGTCGTGGCGCTGGTGGTGACGACGGCGATCCGCACGGTGGGGATCCTTCTCGTCACCGCGCTGCTCGTCATTCCCGCCGCCGCCGCGCGGAACGTCGCCCGCGGCGCGGCTTCCGCGTTCCACATCTCCGTGGGCATCGCCGTCCTGTCGGGATTTTCCGGCCTGGTCGCCTCCTATTACCTGGACACGGCCACGGGGGCGACGGTGGTCCTCGCCGCTGCGGCCTGCTTCGCCCTGACCGCCATCGCGCGGGCCCTTCGCGCCTTCGGCTGACTCCCCATAATTTTTTCATTGCATCTTATAAATAAAGATTTCTATAATGCGAACCATTCCTATCCCAATCCAAATGGAGGCGTCATGGAACTGAAAGGGTCGCGTACCGAGAAAAACCTCATGGCGGCGTTCGCCGGCGAGTCGCAGGCGCGCAACCGCTACGGATTCGCAGCGGCGGTCGCGTCCAAGGAAGGGCACGAGGTCATCTCGTCCATCTTCACCGAGACCGCGGACCACGAAAGGATGCACGCGAAGCGGTTCTTCGAGCAACTGAAGGGCTTCGATGTCGAGATCGGCGCGGGGTATCCAAGCCGGTACGGGGACACCGTCGTCAACCTCACGGCCGCCGCCGCCGGGGAGCACGAGGAGTGGGCGGACCTCTACCCCGCCTTCGCGAAGACCGCGGAGGAGGAGGGGTTCGGCGTCGTGTCGGCGCTGTTCAAGAACGTGGCGCTGGCGGAGGTCAACCACGAGAAGCGGTATCTGCGGCTTCTCGACCAGGTCAAGAGCGGCACCCTGTACAGGCGCGAGTCGCCGATCCAGTGGAAATGCGTCAAATGCGGCAGGATCCACGAAGGGACCGAGGCGCCCAAGGTGTGCCCCACCTGCGCCCACCCGCAGGGATGGTTCGCCCCGATCGAGGCTCTCTTTTAGGATGAAAACATGACCGGCGGCCCGGAGACGGGCCGCCGGTCGGAACATCCGGACCCGTGAGCGTCCGTCCCCGTCAGATCTCCGGGGGGGCAGGGTTCTCGAAGCGGGCCTTCTCGCGCTGCATCGCTTCCCTTCCCGCCTCGTACGCCGCCTTCAGCACGGAACGCTCCTCCTCGACGAAGCCCTCCACCTTCTGTTTCACGTCGCCGGTCCACTGCTCGCTTTTCTTCCTGATGTCCTCCGCCATTCCGCCGAGTTTTTCCCGCATCTCTCGTCCCGAGGAGGGGGCGTAAAGGAGGGCGAGCCCCGCGCCGACCAGCCCGCCGGCCAGGAACGCCATGAAGATCCCGCCCGAATTACTCCCTTCGTTGCTCATTTCGATTCCTCCTTTCCCGCATATCGATGGAAAATATAGGAAGCCGCCGCCTTGAGCCCCGCAAGTCCCTCCGCGAATCCCACGAGGGCCGGGGTCAGGGAATGATCCAGGACCATCTTCGCGACATCGACGGGCGTCCGCAGCGCCCGGATCCCCTCGGTGAAATGCGAGACGTTGGAAACCGCCCGGTCCATGTGGGAAACGATCTCCCGGAAAGTGTTGTTGGTCTTCCGGATATCCTCGGCGGTCATTTCGACCTGGCGCAGCGTCTCGTCGAGCCTCGCCGCGATATGCTCCACGTTCCGCCGGATTCCGATCATCACGATCGACAGGACGATCGCCAGGATCAGGACGGACACCGAAAGCGCGATGTAAAGGATCGACAAAGGGTCCAATAGCCACCTCCCGGAGGATGAAGCGCATGGGGGATCGATATTTTCCCTGTAGGTTTAAAATACAGCATTAGGCGCATGGCCCGCAATCTTCCCGGGGCCGTATCGGCGTTCCGTTAGTAGAATGTGGGAACCGGGAGAGGGGGAGCCGTGTCGGAAATTACGGGAGGCGAAGTGGGAACGCCGCGAGGGGGGGAGGCGCCGTTCGACCTGCTCGTCGAGGCGTTCCGGCAGGGGAAACCCGGAGCCTTCGACGCGATCGTGAAGGCGCACCAGGATCGGGTGTACGGGTTCTGCGCCCGGATGCTCTCCGACCGGGAGGACGCGCTGGACGTGTCGCAGGAGGTGTTTCTATCGGCATATCGGAACCTTGCGTCGTTCCGCGGGGAGGCCTCCCTGTCGACCTGGCTGCTCCGGATCGCGGCGAACCGCTGCCTGAATCGCATCCGCCAGCGGAAATCGGTCGCGGGGCGGGAAGCGCCTTGGCCGGAGGCGGGCGACGAGGGGGAGGGGAAGGACTTCCAGCCTGCCGGGCCGGAGGAAAGCCGTCCGGACCGGGTCGCGGAAAACCGGGAGGCGGGGGAGATCCTCGCCGCGGCGCTCGACCGTCTGGAACCGGGCACCCGCTGGATGGTGCTGCTCTCCGATGTCGAAGGATTCTCCCACGAGGAGATCGCCGAAATGGCGAAGGTCCCTCTGGGAACGGTCAAATCGCGGCTGCATCGGGCCCGCATGTCGCTTCGCCGGCTGCTGGAGCCGGTAGTCTGAAGGGGGACGCATGATGGATTGCAGGGAAGTGCGGGAGTGCCTGTCCGATTACCGGGACGGGTCGCTTCCGGAAACCGTCGGGGATGGAATTTCCCATCATCTCCTCGAATGCGCCGGCTGCGCCGAAGTCGACCGCTCCCTCGGGACGGTAAGGGAGCAGCTCCGGAAGCTGCCTCCCGTGCCGGCGCCTCCCGAGCTGTTCGGGCGGATCCGGGACGCGGTCGCCGGGGAAAGCCGCCCGGTCCGCTCGGCGTTCTCCCGTTGGATGGTCCCCCTGGAAGCGGCGGCGGCCCTCCTGCTGTTCGCATCCGTGTACTGGTACTGGTCCGGCTCCGCGCCTGTGACCGCGCCCGGAACGCCTCCCGCTCCGGCGGAAATCGCATCCGCGGCGCTGACGGAAAGCCCGTCCCCTTCGCCCGCGCGGGACGTTCCGCAATCCCCCGCGATTACTCCTGCGCCCCCCCGGATCGCGCGGACGGCGCCGCGGGCCGTCGCGGCGATCCCTCCCACCGAACCTGAGCGCGAAAGGGGATCGATCTCCACGCTCCCGGAGGACACCCCCGACCCGAAGGAGCGCGTCTACACCATCGCCGATCTTCCCGCCGTCCCGGTGCTCCGGGCCAGCACGAATTTCCGGAGGATCGCGCCCGTCGTCCCGCGGGAGACGGAGGCGGAGACGGAGACCCGGACGGCCGCAAACGGCGCCTCCAACCCGTCGCGGATCCACACACCGTTCCCCTACGGCCGGACGGTATCGCTGGAGGTCGCGCAGGAAGAACGGGAGGATGCGGGCAACCGGATCGGCGAAACCGCGCTGCGGCTGGGAGGGACCGTCGAAGGGACCGACCGCGTCGTTCCCGACGGCATCGTGGCCGTCCGCGTGCTCCTGCCGGAGCGCACGGCGAGGACCTTCATCGAGGAGCTGGCGCGGATCGGGGAGATCCCGCCGGACGGGATGCCGAAAAGAAGCGTGCTCCCCGCGGGGCCCGCTCCCGGGACGGTCGCCTACTCGGTGCGTCTCCGCGCGAAGTGACGGGAGCCGGTCACCGGTACGCGTCGAACATCGTCTTGTACTTCCGGCAATCGTGGAACCTGAGGAACGGCAGCACGCCCGCCGTCTCCTCGCGCCCCATCGGCGAGAATTTCCCCTTCGCGCGGACGCGCGCCTTCCCTCCGTGGAGGAGCTCCCCCTCGCAGTAGGCCAGCCGCCCCGCATCCTCGATCAGTCTGCTGCGGATGAAGATCTCCTCCCCCACCGGCACCGGGGAAAGGTACCGCACGGTGAGCTCCGCCGTCACGTACATCGGGTGGCGCTTCCCGAACACGGTGGCGGCCCAACCCATCGTCTCGTCGAGCAGCGCCGCAAGGATCCCGCCGTGCGCGACGTTTTTATATCCGTTCATGTGGCGGGGGATCGCCACCCGCCCCCGGACCTCGTCCCCTTCCACGAAGAAGCGGGCCCGGACCCCCGATGCGTTCTCCTCCCCGCAGAGGAAGCAGCCGGTGGAGTGCGGGAGGTATTCCCGATCGTCGTCCTTCACGACGTCTTCCTCCTTCCGCCGCCGTTCCACAGCGACCCCTGGCAGCTCCGGCGCCGGGCAAGCTCCGCCGTCAGCTCCGCCGCCATCCCGCGGGGCCCCTTCTCCCACTTCGGAGCCAGGAGCAGCCGGTCCGGCGCCGTACCCATCAGCCGCATCACGGCCACCTCCGGCGACAGCCGCTCCAGGAAATCCGCGCAGGCGGACAGGTAGCTTCCGTAATCCGGCACCTTCACCGCGCCGCCCCGGAACGCATCCTCCAGCCGGCTCCCCGCGAGGACGTGGAAGTGGTGGAGCTTCACCCCCTGGACCCCCAGCCGGGAAAGGAACGGCGCGGCGGAGAGGAACTTCCGCTTCGTGTCGCCCGGCAGGCCGTAGATCAGGTGGACGCCCACGTCGATCCCCCGGGCGCGGAGCGCGGCGGAGGCGTTCGCGAACGTCTCGACCGTGTGCCCCCGGTTCACGCGCCGGAGCACGGCGTCGGACATCGACTGCAGCCCGAGCTCGACGCAGACGTACCGGTCGGCGGCGATCTCCGAGAAGACGTCGAGGACCCCTTCGCCGACGCAGTCGGGGCGCGTCCCCACGACGATCCCGGCGACGTCGGGGTGGGCGAAGGCGGCGAGGTATCTCCGCCGCAGCTCCGCCGGCGAGGCGTAGCTGTTGCTGTATTTCTGGAAATAGACCAGGAACCGCCGGAACGCCCGGTGCCTTCCGGGGGCGAGTATCGACCGGCGGACCTGCTCCTCCACCGGGACGCCGGGGAAACGGATCCCCGCCGTGAAGGAATCGTTGTTGCAGTAGCTGCAGCCGCCCACGCCGATCGTTCCGTCCCGGTTGGGGCACGTGAAGCCGCCGTCCACGGAGATCCTGGCGGCGGGCCCTCCGATGCGCCGGGTGAGATAGGCCCCGTAGTTGTGATAACGGAGCTGCGGATGGATCGGCGGAAGGATCATCGTGTCCCGAGGGCGCCTCTGTGTTCCAGGATCTCGGCGCGAACGGATTCCGTGCAGGCCGGGTCCCCCGCGTCGCAGCGGCGCAGCGCCTCGGCGAAGGCGCTTTCCGCCTCCGGGACCCGGGACATCCCTCCGAGCAATACGCCGAGCGTGTCGAGCAGCGGGGGCTGCCGCCTCGCCGGATCCTCCAGGACGCCCTGCAGGCGGCGGAGCGCATCCTCCCTGCCGCCGCCGGACAGGATCGCCGCCCACGCCAGGTTGTTCACGGCCTCGGGATTCCCCGGCCGCAGCTCGAGGGCGCGCAGATACTCCTCCCGCGCCGCGTCGTAGCGCTTCTCCGCCAGCCGGACGTTCCCCAGGTTGAACCGGGCGAGGAAGGAGGATCCGTCCTTCTTCAGGGCGCGCTCGTACTCACGTCCGGCCAATGCGAGCTCCCCTTTCTTCTCGTATGCGACGCCGAGCGCCACGTGCTCGTCCGCGGACAGCGGATCCTCGAGCACGATGATCTTCGGCATGCGCCCGCACCCGGCGACCGCGATCGCCGCGAGAAGGAGGAGCGCGATCCCGACAGGGAAGGGTCTTGTGCGAGGACAGCGCCCCTTGCGGTCGGCAACGGTGTCGCGGGGCGTCGTCACTTCTGCGCTCCTTCCAGCGGAGCGACGATGGCCAGCCGCCCCATCTTGCTCCATTGCGCATCCAGCCTGCCGTAAGGAATGACCGCCCCCTCCGTGCGTCCCGAGTGCGCCACCACGCCTTCCGAAGTCGTTCCGTACGCGATCAGGTAATGGGGGCGGCTCCACGCCCACACGCCCAGGTCGACCAGGAGGATCACCGGTTCTCCCCCGGCAATCCGCTCCCGGAGCCGCTGAATGTCGAGCGCGGTCACCTCGGCCCGGACCCCGCGGCGGCGGGCGGCCGCCGCCAGGTCGGTGACAAGCGTTCCGCGCAGCCCGGACGTGCGCGTCTCCTCGACCAGCTCCCGCACGGACGCGTCCTTCCCGTGGAACCGCAGCAGCATCGCCAGCGAGGAAGGGCCGCACGTGTCCTCCTCCTGGGGAAGGAAGGGAACGCCCTGGAGGATCCGCATTCCGGCCGCGGGCGCGACGGCAGAGGGGAGCGTCTCCGCCGGCGGCCGGGAAGCCGCGCATTCCCACGCAAGCAAAAGGGCGCCGCCCAGCAGGAGGGCGGCGCCCCGGATCCCGAACGCCAGGGGCATCAGCGGATGATGATTTCCTTGTTCATCAGCTTGATGATCACGAGGACGAGGATGATGAGGATCGCGATGCCGATGAGGACGCCGAGGGCGCTGTCGGTCCCCGCGGCCGCGCGGTCCGTGAGCGTCGCGAGCCGGTGGAGGTCCTGTTCGCTCATCGCCCGGACCTTGGCCGACGCTTCTTCGGGAGACACGCCGTAGTCGATCAGCTTCTGCGCGACGATCTTGTTCTCGAGGAACGCCTGCACCTTCGCCAAGTCCTCGGAACGGGCCGTCCCGTCCGGCAGGCAGGATCCGATCACGCCGGCCTCGGCGACTCCCCGCAGGGTCCCGAGAACCCCCATCCACCCCGCCATCGCCACTGCCAGCACGACGAACCAACCCGCTCTCCGCAACGTTGTCATGTCGTTCCTCCTTCGCCGATTCTCGCAGGACGCATCATGCCGTCTTGGATCAGGTTATTTTGTCAGATGGCGCGGGAGACGGTCAACCCTGCCGTCGGTTTCCCGGCGGCGCGGAAATTCTCATTCCATCGCCCGGACGGGCAGGACGATCATGGGGTGTCCGTCGAAGACCAGCTTCTTCTGCGCCAGGAACGCCGTCTGGTTGTGCAGAAGCTTCGTGACGAGGTTCTCCTCCGAGAAGACCAGCTTTCCGGCGAAGAACATCCTGTTGGGGAAATCCGTCGCCACCTCCTCGGCCAGGCGGCCGATGATCTCGATGACGTCCGTGCCCACCCGGTAGCGCGCTTCCGCGTAGTATCCGTGCCCCTTGACGAACTCCACGTAGTTCTGGAGCTGCTTCCCCAGGTCCTCCGACAGGTTCCGGATCTCCGCGGCCCCCTTGAACCGCCGCGTGTCCACCACCCCCGCCGAGATGAAAACGAAATTGCGGAACGTCCCCGGGAACGAGCGCACGATCGTGAAGAACACGTGCATCCCCATCCCGTTGTATCCCGACACCATGATCACCGCCGTCGGCGCCTGCCGCCGCACCATCGGCTCCTGCGCCACCGCCGTCGTCGGCGGGGG
>JBFLWB010000092.1 GCA_040758155.1 Thermodesulfobacteriota bacterium | reverse complement strand
GGTTGGCCGACGTCACGGGCTGGAACTCCGCCTTGACGCCCGCCTTTTTGGCGATGGCGCGGATGAAGTCGATGTCGTACCCGACGTACTCCTTGGTGGCCGGGTCGACGGAGCCGAACGGCGGGGTGGAGTCCTTCACCCCCGCGACCAGGACGCCCTTCTTCTTGATCTCTGCCAGCGTGTCCGCCGCCAGCGCGGAGCCGCACAGCAGGCCCACCAGCGCCGCCGCAACGACCAACGAAACGGTTCTCCTTGCCATTTTCTCCCCCCCTGACTTGGATTAGTGCATCGGAGACAGCACCTGCTTGAGGAACTGCCGCAACCGGTCGTGTTTCGGATTCTTGAAGAACTCGGCGGGCTCCGCCATCTCGAGGATGGCGCCGTGGTCCATGAAGACCACCCGGTCGGAGACCTCCCGGGCGAACCCCATCTCGTGGGTGACCACCATCATGGTCATCCCGGAAGCGGCGAGGTCCTTCATGACCTGGAGGACTTCGCCGATCATCTCGGGATCGAGCGCCGAGGTGGGCTCGTCGAAGAGCATGATCTTGGGCTTCATCGCCAGCCCGCGCGCGATGGCGACCCGCTGCTGCTGGCCGCCCGAGAGCTGGGCGGGATGGGCGTCGCGCTTCTCCGGCAGCCCGACGCGCTCGAGAAGCGCCATCGCCTGTTTCTCGGCTTCCTTCCGGTCCGTCTTTCGGATCTTGACCGGCGCCAGGGTGATGTTTTCGATGACCGTCAGGTGGGGGTAGAGATTGAACTGCTGGAAGACGAAGCCGATCTCCGCGCGCAGCTTGTTGATGTCGGTCTTCCGGTCCAGCAGGTCCCTTCCGTCGACGGTGAGCTTCCCCTCGTTGATGGGCTCCAGGTTGTTGATCGTCCGGATGAGGGTGGATTTCCCCGAGCCGGAAGGGCCGCAGACCACGACGACTTCCCCTGCTTTCACGTGGAGATCGATGCCGTTCAGCACGTGAAGCGGCCCGAACCACTTGTGGACGCCCTCGAAACGGATCATCGTCTGCTCCCGGATTGGTGGCCTGCCGAAAAGAATCCCAGACCGCTGAAAATATCAGAAAAAATGGGCATTTTGCAATAGGGACTAACCGTCACGGCTGCGGTGGCGGGCGAATTCCCGGTAAAGGAGCCGGGAGACGATGCCGGCGCCCGGGAGGCGGAACAGCGGGGTGAGGATCCGGTATCCTCGCATTCGTCTAAGAATTTCGGGGAGCGCCCGCTCGCCTGCGAGCACCTGCCCGCCCGGAAGGACAAGATGGACGGCCGCCATGCAGTCCGCTTCGCGGATGGAAGGGAAGCGGCCACGGGCTTCCGCCGAGCCGCAGGGGAGGAACTCGAAGGCGTCCGGCGGCGCGGCCCTGCGCCGGACTTTGTCCACGAACCCGCGGCAGACGGGACAGCCGGCGTCATAAATCAAAGCTGCGGGCTTCAATTCAGCAGATCCGCGGGAGCTGGTCCCCCACGGGGTAGTCGACGGCCCGCAGCCCCCCCGCAAGGGTCCGCATACGCACGCCGGGCGCGCCTTCCTCCACCGTCCCGACGATCGCGGCCTCCCTTCCCAGCGGGTGCTCCCGCAGGGCGGCGAGCGCGTCTTCCGCGGCGGACGGATCCACGATCAGCAGCGCCTTCCCTTCATTGGCGAGGTAGAGCGGGTCGAATCCGAGGATCTCGCATACGCCGCGCACCGATTCACGCACGGGGAGCCGCTCCTCGTCGAGGACGAACCGCGCCTTCGCCGAGGACGCCATCTCGTTGAGCGTCACTCCGACGCCGCCCCGCGTGGGATCGCGCATGAAGCGGACCCGGCTCCCGAACCGCTCCAGCAGCGGGAGGATCATCCCGCCGACGGGAGCCACGTCCGACAGGACGGGCGCGGACAGGGAGAGCCGCTGGCGGGCGACAAGCACGGCCACGTAATGGTCGCCCATCGTCCCCGTGAGCAGGATCCGGTCGCCCGGACGCACCGCTTCCGGGGAAGGCCTCCAGCCGTCCACCATCACGCCGACGCCCGCGGTGGTGATGAAGATCCCGTCTCCCTTCCCCTTCTCCACGACCTTGGTGTCGCCGCAGGCGACGAGCACCCCCGCCTCGGCCGCCGCGTCGCGCATCGCCGCGAGCGCCCGCTCGAGCGTCTCTATCGGCAGCCCCTCCTCGAGGACCAGGCCGCAGGAGATCGCGATCCCCCGCGCGCCGCAGACGGCGAGGTCGTTCACGGTCCCGCAGACCGCCAGCCGCCCGATGTCCCCTCCCGGGAAGAAGGCCGGCGACACCACGTGACCGTCCGTCGTGAAGGCGATCTCCCCGTCGATCCGGCCGAGCAGCCCCGAGTCGAAGAACGGGGCGAGCACGGGGTTGGAGAAATACCGCGAGATCACCGTGCCGATCAGCTCGCGCGTGCGCTTTCCGCCTTCTCCGTGGGAGAGAAGGATCCTGTCCGTGGCGGACGCCTTGCCCGCCGTCATCGGAGGCCGCCGCCGTACTTGTAATACGCCGCGCACGTCCCCTCGGTGCTGACCATGCAGGGGCCGACCGGCTCCTCCGGGACGCACGCCTTGCCGAAGAGGGGGCACTCGGGGGGAAGGATCTTCCCCTTCAGCACGTCGCCGCAGCGGCACGGGGTGTCTTCCATGGCGAAGATCACGGGGACCCCGTGCTTTCTCTCCGCGTCGAACGCCGCGTACCGGTCCGAGATCCTCAAGCCCGACCCCGGGATGACGCCGATGCCGCGCCACCCCGTGTCGCACGGGGCGAAGACCTCCGCGATCACCTCCCGGGCCTTCCGGTTCCCCTCGGGCGCCACTCCCCGGGGATACGCGTTTTCCACGCGGGCCGCCCCCTCCTTTTTCTGCCGCAGCAGCATGGAGACGGCGAGAAGGATGTCGAGCGGCTCGAAGCCGCAGACGACGCAGGGGATATGGTGCTTCGACGCGAGCTCCTCGTACGGCTGCGTCCCGATGACGACGGACACGTGCCCGGGGCACAGGAAGCCCTCGATCCGGATCTCGGGATCGCGCGCCAGGATCGCCATCGCTTCCGGGATCGTACGGACCGAAGGGAGGACGGAGAAATTCTTCAGCTTCCGGTCGGAGGCGGTCCGGATCGCCCCTCCGATGGCCGGCGCCGTCGTCTCGAACCCCACTCCCAGGAACACGATCTCCCGGTCCGGCTCCGCGGCGGCCAGCGCGACCGCGTCGAGCGGGGAATAGACCACGCGGACGTCGATCCCCTTCGCCCGCTCCTTCTCCAGCGTCGAGCGTTTCCCCGGGACACGGAGCATGTCGCCGAAGGAGGTCAGCGTGATGCCCGGCTTGTGGCCGAGGGCGATGGCGGCGTCGACGTATCCGTCGGGAGTGACGCAGACGGGGCAGCCCGGGCCGGAAACCAGCGAGACGGCGCCGGAGAGCAGCGACCGCAGGCCGCTGCGGGCGATGGAGGCCGTGTGCGTGCCGCACACCTCCATCAGGCGCATGGGGGGGTCTCCCGCGTCGCGCCGGATCTTTTCGACGAGGGCGCGCACGGCCGCCGGGTCGCGGAACTCGTCAATGAACTTCATCGGAGCCGGATTCCATGATTTCCTTGAGAAGGGCGAAGGTCTGCGCGGCGTCCTCCTCCGAGAGCTTCTCGATCGCGAAGCCGGCGTGGACGATCACCCAGTCGCCGACGGAGACGCCTTCGAGCAGCATCAGCGACGCCTCCCGCTGCGTGCCCCCGAGTTCGATCATCGCGTTATCGCCTTCGATGGAAAGGACCTTCGCCGGAATCGCCAGGCACATCCCCGTCTACCCCCCTGCGACGCGAAGCGCCGCGTAGTACGCCTGGCCGAGCGAAACGCCGCCGTCGTTGGTGGGGACCTGCCGGTGGATCAACGGGACGAGGCGTCCCTTTCGAAGCCCGGAGAGCACCGAGGACAGCAGCGTCGCGTTCTGGAACACGCCGCCCGAAAGGATGACGTGCCGCGCCCCGGAGGACTCCGCCAGGCGGGAGACCGAGGCCAGGATCGCGGCGGCGAGCGTGTCGTGGAACCGGCGGGCGATCGTGCCCTGCGGGACGCGCTTCATCGCGTCCCGGATCAGCCCGGCGACCGTTTCTCCCCAGTTTACTGCAAGGAGGCCGTCTTCACTCTTCAAAGTGAACCGGTACGTGCCGCATCGCCTCCGCGCGACGGCTGCCTCGAGACGCATCGGCGCCTGCCCCTCGAAGCTCGACCGCGGGCAGAGGCCGCAGATCGCGGAAGCGGCGTCGAAGAGCCGTCCGGCGCTGGAGGTCGGCACGACGTTGATCCCCCGGTCCAGCGCGTCGAGCAGCAGCCGGATCGAATCCGCGGGGACCGCCGGGAAGAGCGTCCGTGCGGCTTCCTCCGCCTCACGCCGTCCGAGGACCTCGCGGCAGAGGGAAAGGGCGGTCCTCCACGGCTCGCGCACGGCGGCATCCCCTCCCGGGAGCGGGAAGCGGGCCAGGTGGCCGGCGCGGACAACCTCCTCGCCGTCCGTCGTGAAGAACTCCCCTCCCCAGATGGTGCCGTCTTCGCCGTACCCGGTCCCGTCGAACGCCACGCCCACCGCTTTCCCCGAGAAGCCGGTCTCCGCCATCACGGAATAGATGTGCGCTTTGTGGTGCTGGAGGGCGAAGACCTGCTCCACCCCGGTCAGAGCGCCCGCGAAGGAGGTCGTGAAGTAGGCGGGGTGCAGGTCGCGGCAGGCGGCGCGCAGCTTCGCGTCGAGGAACTGCCGGAAGAACCGGAACGTCTCCTCGTAGAATTCCCGGGTCTCGGAGTGCTCGAGGTCGCCCAGGTGCTGGGAGAGGTATGCCGCGTCCTCCCTGACGAAGCAGAAGGTGCTCTTCAGGTCCGCCCCCAGACCGGCCACGTCCGGGAAGCTCCGCGGCAGCTTCACCGGCGCGGGAACGAACCCTCTGGCCCTCCGGATGGGGTATGTAAGCCGGCCGACCCGCCGGACCACGGAATCGTCCGAGCGCTGGACCACCTCGCGGTCGTGCATCAGGTAAAGGTCGGCGATCCCCCGCAGGCGCGTCAACGCCTCGTCGTTGCCGATGGCGATCGGCTCGTCGGTCCGGTTCCCGCTCGTCATCACCAACGGCCGCCCGGCGCGGCTGAGAAGGAGGCGATGCAGCGGAGTGTAGGGGAGGAATACCCCCACCGTCGGCATCCCCATCGAGACCGCCGGGGCGAGGGGAGAAGGGTCGCGGGCGGGGCAGAGGAGGATCGGGGCGGCCGGGCCCTCCAGGATCGCCGCGTCCGCATCCGCGATCCGCGCGGCGGCGCGGGCGGAGGCGATGTCGGGGAACATCACCGCGAACGGCTTCTCCTCCCGCCGCTTCCGTTCCCGCAGCGCGCGCACCGCCTCCTCGCGGGTCGCGTCCGCCGCGAGCTGGAACCCTCCCAGCCCCCGGATCGCCACGATCCGCCCCTCGTCGAGGGCGGAGGCCGCCGCACCGACCGGGTCCGGCCAGGGGATGGGCTCCCCGTCGGCGTCCTTCAGGGAAAGGCGGGGGCCGCATTCCGGGCAGGCGATCGGCTCCGCGTGGTACCTCCGGTCGAGGGGATCCGTGTACTCCCTCCGGCAGGACGGGCACATCGGGAAGACGGACATCGAGGTCCGCTCCCGGTCGTACGGAAGGGACGTGACGATAGTGAACCGGGGGCCGCAGTTCGTGCAGTTGGTGAAGGGGTACCGGAACCGGCGGTCCTTCGGGTCGGACAGCTCCGCGAGGCATGCCGGACAGGTGGCGATGTCCGGGGGAATCGTGGAGAGGGCGATCCCTTTCGTCCAGCTCCGCCGGATCTCGAACCCCCGGACGCCCGAGGGGGGGACCTTCCGGATCGTGAAGCGGGTCACGCGCGCGGCGGGCGGGATCTCCTCCCGGAACCGCGCCCGGAAGCGGGACAGGGAGTCCGGGGTCCCCTCCACGCGTACGACGACCGCCCCCGGGGTGTTGGCGACCCACCCCGACAGGCCGCAGTCCGTCGCAACCCGGTGGACGAAGGGGCGGAACCCCACCCCCTGGACCACGCCGCGGACGGTGATCTCGATCGCGGAAGTCTCCACGACGGACCAGTTTAACAGACCTGGCCGCGCTGCGCCGGTGTGGTATCCTGTCCGGCATGGATGCCGGAGGAAAAGTGCGGATCGAGGTGGAACGGTCGCTCCAGGCGTCGGTGGACGACGCCTGCAGCGCCATCCGGGCCCTTCTCTCGGAACGGGGGATCTTTTCCCTGAACATGGTCTCCTCGCCGGGGTCCGGAAAGACCACGCTGATCGAGGCGCTCCTCTCCCGGTTCGAGGGGAAGGGGAGGGTGGCGGTCGTCGAGGGCGACCTCGAGACCGACATCGACGCGGAGCGGATCCGCAGGCACGGGGTGCAGGTCCTGCAGATCAACACCCGGTCCGGCTGCCACATCCAGCCGTCCCAGCTCCTGGGCGCCCTCCGGAAGATGGACCTCTCGGGGACGCGGCTCCTCATCGTGGAAAACGTCGGCAACCTGGTCTGCCCCGCGGAAGTCCCCCTGGGGGAGGACAAGCGGATCGTGCTGCTGAGCGTGACGGAAGGCGACGAGAAGCCGTTGAAATACCCGTTGATCTTCAGGACTTCCGATATCCTCGTCGTCACGAAGACCGACCTGCTCC
>JBFLWB010000091.1 GCA_040758155.1 Thermodesulfobacteriota bacterium | reverse complement strand
TCCCCGACCTCTTCCCCATCAAGAGCCCGGGACTGCTGCGATTCATATACCTCCAGGTGGCACGCCTGACCGGGCAGGAGATCAAGCAAAACCGACTTGCCGACATGGCAATCAAGACCGGTCTTTCGGCCAATCAACCCACAGTAGGCCAATATTTGCATTATCTGGCTGACGCGCTGCTGATACGCGATTTCCGGAGGTATCCCCTCGCGAAGAAGAGCTCGGCTCGCGTTCCCGCGAAGATCACGGTGAGCGACCTCGGCGTCCGAAACGCCGTATTCCGCACTTCCCCCTCCCTGTGGGAATCCGACCCGACGGTTCTCGGTCCGCTCGTCGAAACACTCGTGCAAAGCGTAATCCGCGACTACAATCTCCAGGTCCATTTCTTCCGGGATTACGAGGATTCGAAAAATCGGCGATCGCCGATCCGGGAGGTGGATTTCGTCGCAGAGCAGGCGGACGGCACCGTGGTTCCGATCGAGGTGAAATTCCGGAAAAGGATCGACGAGGAAGACCTCGTCGGGATGCGATTGTTCATGGAACGCTTCCGGGATCGCTGCCCCCTGGGAATCGTGGTGACCCGCGAACTCAGCGAGTGGGACCAAAGACGGCGAATCTTGTTTATTCCGCTCCAGTTCTTCCTGTTGGCATTCTGAGACGGAAAAATCCGCAACCCCCGCGCAACCGGGATGATGCCGGAGAGAGTGCGCCAAAATGGCGCTACGTAATTTTACGTTTATTTTAGTGAAAGTGGCGCGCCCTAGAGGATTCGGCTACTACGCCTCCGACCTCCCTGTCTCCGGCTGCGTAGCCTCCCCTCACCCGGCTTACGCGCGCATCCCTGCGCGCTTTTCTTCCCTATCCGGTCAGCGCCGGGTTCGCTTCGAATCCTCCATATTGCGCGACGGGATAAAGAGTGGCGCGCCCTAGAGGATTCGAACCTCTGGCCACTTGATTCGTAGTCAAGTGCTCTATCCAGCTGAGCTAAGGGCGCGTCCGAGAAGAAAAATAATATTACTGCAAGGGGTTATCTCGCGTCAACACATTCACGGCGAACCGTATACCCGATATCCGCCAGCCATGCACGAACCTCCGCGAGGACGTCCTTCTGAAAGTTTTTGTCCCGGACGTACACGTGACCGGCGCCGATCCACCGCACGGTCTTCGGTTCCCCGGCCGTCGTATGTAATAGACGACTGCAGCGCTCCGGCATGCGCGGATCTCCGGTGGCGTTCAGCATGAAGACCGGCCGGGGCGCGACTCGCCCGATATATTTCAGAGGCTCCAGCGGAGAGGCCGCCGCCGAGAGGCCCCAGGCCGCGGGCCGTCGTACGAAGGCGGGCAGAGGAAGATTCGCGTCGACCAGAGCGAACAGGTCGCCCGCACCGAAAAGGAGAGCCAACGCCGTGATCCGGTCATCCGCCGCGGCCGCCGCGGGAGCGAAGAGAGCGCCGAGGCTTCCGCCGACCAGTACGATGCGGTCGCGGTCC
This sequence comes from Thermodesulfobacteriota bacterium, assembly GCA_040758155.1. Taxonomy (NCBI): domain Bacteria; kingdom Pseudomonadati; phylum Thermodesulfobacteriota; species Thermodesulfobacteriota bacterium. The sequence goes on along the minus strand of JBFLWB010000091.1, from coordinate 2,367 downwards.
ACCTCCGGTCGCCGATAGAGATAGTCCACGCCGAGCAGGATCGCCGACGGCGTGTCCAGCGCCGCGCGTCGCATGGCGGGAACCTGACGCAGGAGTTCCCATGTCGAGAGTCGGGACCGCTTTCCCTCGAATGGATAATCCATCGCGAGCACGATGAACTCGCCCGTGTCCTCCACGTATTCAAGGGCGCGAACGCCGTGGCGAAGCCCTCCCAGCGTAACGATTGCAGCGCGAGGCGCCGCCGTCGCGCGCGGGATCTTCAGGAAGGCATCGACCACGAGCCCGAGGTCGTTTTTCAGCGTCACGCGGCGGAGCGTTCCGTCGCCGCGCGGCTGCGGAGGCGACTCGACCGATGAAACCAGCAACCCCTTGTGTTCGCGGAAATACGGGAGGTAGTCGCCCGCGCGGTAACGGGACACTCCCGTGCAGACCGCGACGGTCGATACGGCGATGACCGCCAGGCCGAATGCGAGGCGGCGTATCCGCCTTCGCGGCGCGATCGATGACATATTCCGATTATTTCACATGCATCCCGCCGCAAACCTCCTTACGAAGCCTGAACGCGGGGCAGGCGGTATACTTTCCCCATGGACGATTTCAGCCACCGGCAAGTGGAGCGGCTCGGCCGCCGGATCTTACGGATGGGGATCTCCGGCTCCTTCGGGCTGGACGAGTCGGGATGCCGCGAGGCGCTGGAACGCATCCAGTACGTGTTCTGGAGCCCTCGGATGAAGCCGCTGACGGCCGCCCTGCGGGAAGCGCTGGCCCGGGACCGCGACCGGTACGTCGTTTCGGCGGGCCCCCTTTTCGGGTACTTTCCCGGTTCCGTCCGCCGCGCCGCCGAGGCCGCCCTCCGTACGCTTCACATCGATCGACTGGACGTGTTCCAGCTCTATTGGCTTGGAAAGATGTCCGCCTTCACGGGCGCCGTGCAGGAAGAGCTGGTGAAGCTGCGCGAGGAGGGGAAGATCCACGTCCTGGGGGCCTCGATCCACGACCGGCCGAGGGCGGGGAAGCTGGCGCGGGATTCGATCCTGGACCTGTTGATGATCCGCTACAACGCCGCGCACCCGGGCGCCGAGGAGGACATCTTCCCGCACCTGGCCCTTCGCCGCCCCGCCGTGGTCGCCTACACCGCCACGGCATGGCGCAAGCTTCTCCGGTCTCCCCGCGGATGGACCGGCAAGGTCCCGACCGCGGGCGACTGCTACCGTTTCTGCCTCACCGGCCCGCACGTGGACGTGGTGCTCGCCGGGCCCCGGAGCGTTGCGGAGCTGCGCGAGAACCTTGCGGCGATGGACAAGGGGCCGCTGCCCGCCGCGGAGATGGAGGAAATGCGCGCATTCGGCCGCGCCGTGCGGAAAAGCGGCGGCTGACCCGGGGATTGTTTCCATCAACGTCCGGCGCGGAAGTACAATGGAACGACACACCCAGGGAGGAGACGGCGATGGACCATGGATTGACGCGAAGAGGGTTCATCCGTTCCGCCGGGGCCGTCACCGCGCTCGCGGCCTCCGGAAAATTCCCGGCCGACCTGTTCGCCGCCGAGGATCGCCGGTTGGTCCGCTTCCCGGAAAAGACCGACCTGATCCTGCTGACCTCCCGGCCGCCCCAGCTTGAAACCCCGGAGCGCTATTTCAAGGAACTTCTGACGCCGAACGAGGCGCTCTTCGTCCGCTGGCACCTCTCCGGCATCCCCACCGAGGTCGATCTCGCCGCCTGGCGCCTCGCCGTCGGCGGGAACACCGGCAGGACGCTCGCGCTCTCCATGGACGACCTGCGGACCCGTTTCGACCGGGTGGAGTTCGCCGCCGTCATCCAGTGCTCCGGCAACGGCAGGAGCTTCTTCGACCCGAGGGTTCCCGGGGGACAGTGGGGAAACGGGGCGATGGGGAACACCGCCTGGGCGGGCGCGCGTCTCAAGGACATCCTGGAGGCGGCCGGCGTCAAGCCGGATTCCCGCGAAGTGGCGTTCAACGGTATGGACAATCCCCCGGCGCCGAAAGTCCCCGACTTCGTGAAGTCGGTGCCCATGGACGTCGCCCTGCGGGACGACACGATCGTCGCCTACGAGATGAACGGCAAGCCGCTGACGATGCTGAACGGCTTTCCGGTTCGGCTGGTCGTCCCCGGCTGGTTCGCGACCTACTGGGTCAAGGCGCTCAGCGAAATCACCGTGCTCTCCACGGAATTCGGCGGCTTCTGGATGAAGCCCGCCTACCGCATCCCGGACGATCCGTGCGCGTGCGTGGCCCCGGGCGGCAAGCCGGCCCGGACCGTCCCGATCGCCCGCATGAACACGCGCTCGCTCATCCTGTCGCCGGAGGCGGGAGACACGTTGCGGAGGACCCGGGCGGTCGAGATCAT
>JBFLWB010000090.1 GCA_040758155.1 Thermodesulfobacteriota bacterium | reverse complement strand
CTCCACGATCGCAGTGAACTTCAACATCATTCCCGACAAGGCGGGATGGGTCTTCCAGAACATCGGTACGGCCTACAGGGAGCGGGTGATCGACCCGGTGACGCAGGAGGTGGTCAAGGCGGTCACGGCGAAGTTCACGGCCGTCGAGCTGATCACGAACCGCGAGAAGGTCCGCTCGGAGATCAAGGAGGTGCTGAAAAGCCGCCTGCTGGACTACAACATCGCCGTCGTCGACGTCTCCATCGTGAACTTCAAGTTCAGCGCCCAGTTCACCCAGGCCATCGAGAACAAGCAGACCGCGGAGCAGATGGCGCTGAAGGCGCAGCGCGACCTCGACCGGATCAAGATCGAAGCGCAGCAGAAGATCGCCGCGGCGCAGGCGGAGGCGGAGGCGCTGCGGCTGCAGCGGCAGAACATCACCCCGGACCTGGTGGAGCTGCGGCGCATCGAGGCGATGCAGGAGGCGATCCGGAAGTGGAACGGCGTGATGCCCAACGTGACCGGGGGCGCGCTGCCGTTCATCGACGCGAGGGCGTACGGGGGGAAATAACCCGTCCGGCGCCCGCGGAGCGGGCGCGGATCAGAGCGCCTGCGCGATCCGCTCCCCGGCCAGGCGCGACTGCAGGACGCAGTCGTTCAGCGCGATGCCGCGATAGGCGTTGCTGTTCAGGTGCAGCCCGGGCAGCGCCGCCAGCCGGGCGTCGATCCGCTCCAGGATCGCCCCGTGCCCGACGAGGTACTGCGGGATCCCCCGGTCGTGGAAGAAGCTGCGGGCCAGGACCGGCTCGGCGGAGATCCCCATGATGTCCGACAGCTCCTTCCGCGCGATGGCCACCAGCTCCCCCTCGGGCAGGGAGGCCAGCTCGGGCGCGCGCACGCCGCCCAGCATCACCCGCAGGAGCGCCTTCCCCTGCGGGGCGCGGTTCGGGAAGACGCTGGAGTCCCACAGCGCCCCGAGGATCTTCCGCTTCTCTCCCCGCGGGATGAGGAAGCCGAACCCGTCGAGCGGGTTCCCAAGCGTCGCGGCATCGTATCCCAGCGCGGCGACCGTTATGGGTGAGTAGGGGATCGCGTTCAGGGCGTCGACCAGCTCCCCGTCCAGGGGAGCGAGGATCCGCGACGCGTCGAAGGCGGCGGTCGCGACGACCAGCACGTCGGCCTCCATCTCCTCCCGGACCCCTTTCTCCGCGATGTGAAGAAGATATTTATCGTTCCGCCGCTCGACCCGGTCGACGGAGACGTTCATGTGGAGGCCGTCGGCCAGCCGCGAGGCAAGGATGTCCGCCAGCGTCTGCACGCCGCCGTCGAAGGAGACAAGGACCCCTCCGGGCCCGGCCGACATCTCGCTTTTCACCCCCTGCTTCGCCCGCTCCCGCTTCAGCGCGAGCATCCCCTTGACCAGACCGCCGTACTTGCTCTCCAGGTTGTAGATCAGCGGGAAGCAGGAGCGCAGCGACATGTTGTCCGGATCGCCGGCATAGATTCCGGTGACCATCGGGTCGATCAGCTTCTCCAGCGCCTCGGGCCCCATGCGCCGCCGCGTGAAATCGCCCAGCGATTCGTCGACGTTCACCGGCGCCTTCGGGGCGAACAGCTCCCCCATGATCCGGATGCGGCCCGGGATGGAGAGCAGGTCGGAGCGGAAGAAGGCGACCGGCGTTTCCGGCAGCCGCTTGAGCACCCCCTCGGAGAGGATGAACCGCTTGCGCGCCTGGTCGGAGGAGCGGACGACGCGTTCCTCGATTCCCAGGTCCTTCACCAGCTCCATCCCGTACGGCTTGTTCGTCAGGAAGCCGTTCGGGCCCCATTCCAGGTTGAAGCCGTCCTGCCGGATCGTGCGCATCTTCCCGCCCGGGACGCCGTCGGCCTCGAGCAGGAGGATCTCCGCGTCCTTGCCTTGTGCGGAGAGGTTCTTGATGAGGTAATGCGCCGTGCAAAGCCCCGAGAGGCCGGCCCCGATGATGACGATCCGCGGCATTTTCAGACGCTTCCTTTCACGTGGTCTGCAGGACGATGTCCTTCAGGGCGTCGATGAACGCCGGCGAATCGTTCAGCGCGGGCGCCCTCAGAAACGATTTTATACCCATTTCCCGCGCGTGGGCCGCGAGCCGGATATCGAGCTCATGGAGCGTCTCGATGTGGTCGGAGACGAAGCTCACCGGGACGACGACCAGCGTGCGGACCCTCTCCCGGGCGAGCCGGGTCACCTCGTCCACGGTGTCCGGGGAAAGCCAGACGGCGCGCCCCGCCCGGCTCTGCCAGGAGAGCGCGTGGGGGATGCCCGGGAACGACTTCATCACGGCGGCCACGGTCGCCTCCGTCTCGGCCCGGTACGGGTCTCCGCCGTCGATGAGCGCCTGCGGGACGCCGTGCGCGCTGAAAAGGAGGAACATCCCCTCCCGGTCGATCCCCCCGATCGTCCGCGAGACCGTTTCCGCCAGGGCGGCGACGTATTTCGGGTGCTCGGGGTAGGAGCGGACCTCGGTGACCGGGAAGGAGCATCCCGCCCAATGGAGCCATCGCCGCAGGTCCTTCAGGCTGGAGCCGGTCGTTGCGCGGCAGTATTGCGGGTACAGCGGCAGGGCGATCGCATGCGTGACGCCGTCGTCCTTCATCTCCAGCGCCGCGTGCTTCGAAAGGGGGTGCCAGTACCGCATCCCCACGTAGACCCGGAAATTCCCGCCGGTCGCCCGGAGCGCCTTCTCGAGCGCCGCCCGCTGGTTCTCCGTGAGCGTCCCGATGGGGGAGCCGCCGCCGATCTCCCGGTAGTACTCCCGCACCTTGCGCGCGCGCAGCGCCGCGACGAGATAGGCGAAGACCGGCTGGGTGACCGCGCCGGCCGGCAGCGGGATGAGCTCCCGGTCGGAGAAGAGACGGAAGAGGAAGGGGCGCACGGCGTTCAGGGCGTCGGGCCCCCCCATGTTGAGGAGCACCACGCCGGTCAGGGGGACGCTCCTGACGGTCATCCCGCCGAGGACGACGTCCGGGCCATGCTGCGGGGCGGCCGGAGAAGCGGTCACGCCTTCCGCCCGATCCGGTGGACCGCCTCGACCATGGCGATCGCGTTCTCCGGATCGGTGGGAGGCAGGATCCCGTGCCCCAGGTTGAAGATGTGCGAGGCGGCCTTCTCCCCGCGGCGCAGCACCTCCCGGACGCACTCTTCGATCTTCTCCGGCGGGTGGAACAGCATCGTGGGGTCCATGTTCCCCTGCAGCGCCTTGTCCGGGCCCACGACCATCGCGGCGACGTCCAGCGGGATCCTCCAGTCGACGGCGATCACGTCCACCGGAAGCGTCTTGATGGAGGTGAGCAGGGTGGCGCAGTCGTTGGCGAAATGGATCACGGGGATGCCCTTGCGGTTCAGCCCCGCCAGCACCGCGCGGGTGAACGGGAGGGCGTATTCCTCGTAATCGCCGGGGGTGAGGATCCCCGCCCACGTGTCGAAGATCTGCACCGCCTGCGCCCCCGCGGCGATCTGCGCGTTCAGGTAGGCCGTCACCGTCCGGGTGATCTTCTCCATCATCGCCCGGTAGACCTCGGGCGCCTGGTACATCAGCTTCTTGAGCTGGATGAAGTTTTTCGACGTGCCGCCCTCGACGATGTAGGAGGCCAGCGTGAACGGGGCGCCGGAGAAGCCGATGAGCGGCACCTTCCCCTCGAACGCCTTCCGGAGGATGCGGATCGTCTCCATCACGAAGGGGACCTTCTCCTCGGGATCGGGGACGCGGAGGCCGTCCACGTCGCGCTGGCTCTGGATCGCCTTGCCCAGGATCGGCCCCTTCTTGTCGTGGAACTCGAGGGGGACCCCCATCGCCTCGACGGGGATGAGGATGTCGGAGAACAGGATCGCGGCGTCCACCCCGAGCCGCTCGACGGGCTGGATCGTGACCTCCGCCGCCAGTTCGGGAGTCTTGCACAGGGTGAGGAAGGAGTTCGACCCGCGGACCTTCTGGTACTCGGGGAGGTAGCGCCCCGCCTGCCGCATGATCCAGACGGGAGTGCAGTCCACCGGTTCGCGCCGGCACGCCTTCAGGAATCGATAATCCGCCATTTCGACCTCGGTTACGGGAGAACGGGCGCGACCAGGGGCGCGCCCGACACCTTGGATGTGGAGCAAGCATCTACTTTAACACGGTGCGGCGGAAAGCGAGGGATCGCCTTCGCCGGGGGGAGGGAAGGGCCGCGACTGTTGCCGCATAGCTCAAAGGTATAGTAAAATTGAATCGTTCGGGCCTGCAAACCTTCAGGAAACCGGAATACCGCCATATCGACCTCGACATGGTAAAGAAAGGGAGAACACCCCATGATCACGTATGAGTACGAATGCGGCTCGTGCGGCCACCGCTTCGAGCGCAGCCAGTCCATCAACGACAAGCCGGTGAGCAAGTGCCCCGAGTGCGGCAAGAAGCCGCACCGCCTGATCAGCGGCGGCAGCGGGTTCATCACCCGGGGCGATCACAGCGGCCCGGGCGGCGGCTGGGAGCCCGTGAAGCAGGGAGAGGATCCGTGGGCCAAGATCGGGCTGCCCAGCGGCGGATGCGGCGGCTGCCCCAACGCCGGTTCGTGCGGCCTCGATAACGAGTAGGGACCATTCTTTGAATTGCGGGAAGGAGAGGAAATGAGTTCCGGCAATCCGTCCGACAAGTGCGACGCGTGCGGCCAGAAGAACGCCTGCGACGCATCCAAACGTCAAGGAAACGAGAGCGAAGCGGACTTCCTGGAGCGCCAGAAGCTGCAGTCCCGGCTCTGCCGCATCAGTCACAAGATCGTCGTGATGTCCGGCAAGGGCGGCGTCGGGAAGAGCACGGTGGCGGTGAACCTGGCGGCGTCGCTGATGCTGGCGGGAAAGCGCGTCGGGCTGATGGACGTCGACATCCACGGGCCGAGCATCCCCACGATGCTCGGGCTCGAGAACCAGTCCCCCCTTCCTTCCTCCAACGGGTCCATGCTCCCGATCCCGATGGGGGACATGAAGGTCATGTCCATCGGCTTCTTCCTGCGCAACCAGGACGACGCCGTCGTCTGGCGCGGCCCGATGAAGAACACCGCGATCAAGCAGTTCGTGAAGGACGTGGAGTGGGGCGACCTGGACTACCTGGTCATCGATTCCCCGCCCGGGACCGGCGACGAGCCGCTGTCGGTCGTTCAGATCTTCGGCAGCGGAAACCTCGACGGGGCGGTGATCGTCACCACGCCGCAGAAGGTCGCGTCGGTGGACGTCCGCAAGTCCATATCCTTCTGCCGCCTCATCCAGCTTCCGGTGCTCGGGGTCGTGGAGAACATGAGCGGGTTCGCCTGCCCGCATTGCGGGGAAGTCACCCCGATCCTGCGCTCCGGCGGCGGGAAGAAGATCGCTCAGGACATGAAGGTGCCCTTCCTGGGCGCGATCCCCATGGACCCGAAGATCGCCGAGGCGTGCGACGCCGGAAAGGCGTTCGTCCAGCACTACGCGGAGACGCCCACGGCGCGGATCATGGGCGAGATCATCAGGCCGCTCGAGGCGATGCCGGGAAAACGGGTGTAGGGATCGAAAGACCCCCGGCGGTCACGCCGGGGGCTTTTCTCCCTGCTGCGCCGTATCGAGCCGCTTCCGAGTCTTAAGCGGTATGTAGCTGCAGAACGGCGCCTCCTCGAGGTAGTCCTCCCGCACCGCGTCGGCCCGCGCGCGGCATCCGCCGCAGACGTTGCGGAACTCGCACTCGCCGCAGCGCCCTTTGTACTTCTCGAAATCCCGAAGCGACCGGAACAGCTCCGAGCTGTGCCAGATCTCCGCGAATTTCTGCTTCTTCACGTTCCCCGCGGCCACGGGGAAATAGGAGCAGGGCTGGACGTTCCCCTTCGAGTCGATGAAGCAGATCGACTGGGCGCAGATGCATCCCTTGCCGCCGCCGGTGGAGAAGGTCAGCGACCGGGGAGTGAACTTCTCCCCCTCCTCCTTCATCTTCTGCAGCCGAACCCGGTAGTAGTGCGGCGCGCAGGTGGGGCGTACGAGCATCTCCGCCTCCTGCTTCTCCATCTGGTAGTGCCACTCCAGGATCTCCTCGTAATCCTCCTTGCTGATCAGCTCGCTCATGATCTCCTGCCCGCGCCCCGTGGGGACGATCATGAACATGTACCAGGCGTGCGCGCCGATCGACTTGGCCAGCTTGCAGGTGGCCGCGATGTCGTGCTGGTTGCGCTTCGCGAACGAGGAGTTGACGATGAACTGCATCCCGTTGCGCTTGAAGGTCTCCGCGGCCCGCAGCGTTGCCTCGAAGGCGCCCGGTTGTTGCCGGAAGTCGTCGTGCACCGCCGCTGTGGAGCCGTCGAGGGAAAGCGAGCAGATCCGGATCCCCGCGTCCTTCATCTTCCCGACGATCTCGTCCGTGACGAGCACCCCGTTGGTGGCGATGCACATCCGGAAGCCCTTGTCCGTGCCGTACTTCGCGATCTCGAAGAGGTCCTTGCGCAGCAGCGGCTCCCCGCCGGAAAGGACCAGGACCGGCTTCGAAACCTCCGCGATGTCGTCGAGGAGCGCCTTGGCTTCCTCCGTGGAGAAGTCCGTGTCGTGCGACTCCATGTTCGCCGACGCGCGGCAGTGGATACAGTTCAAGTTGCAGCGCCCGGTGACCTCCCAGGCGATCCATTTCGGTATGAATTCTTCGTTCGGCAAATCGCTGCCCCTATTTCGCCATATCGGCGTACTTCTTCGCCTTCGCGGCGTCGCCCGTCGCTTCATAAGATTTCGAAAGCATCGCCGCCGCTTCCTTCGTCGGTATCAATTCCATGCTCTTTTCCAGCTCCGGGATCGCCGCCTTGTACTCCTTTTTCTGGTACCGCAGCGCCCCCATCAGGATGCGCGGCTCGAAAAGCTCCCCGTCGAGGTCGATCGCCTTCCGCAGTTCCGCCTCCGCGGCCGGGTAATTCTTCTGGGCGAGATACACGCTTCCGATGGAGGAAGGAAACGGCGCCTGCCCCGGCTCCATTCGCTCGGCCTCCCGGTACTTCCCCAGCGCCGCGTCGAGCTTTTTCTCCTTGAACAGCTTGTCTCCCTGGTCCGACACCTCGTAGGCCTTCTGCGCCTGCCGCAGGCGGGTCGTCTTCTGCTGGAAAACCGTTTCGTTATAGGTGTAGTTCGGGTTCTTCACCGTTTCCGGGTATCTCTGCGCGATCCGCGCGCGGGCGGCCTCGAGCCGCTCCTTCGAAAACGGATGGGTGCGGAAGAGCCCCTCCACGAACGCGGGGTTTTTGCTTCCCTCCAACTGCTTGTAGAAATATTCCTGGAGCTGCACCGCCCCGTTCGGGTTGTACCCGGCCTTGACCATGTAGTCGATCCCCAGCCAGTCCGCCTCCCGCTCCTGCTCCCGGGAGAAGCCGCTCTGGATGAGGCCGGCGGTGATCCCGGAGAGCGCCTGCGCCCCCTGCGAGCCGCCGGTGACAAGCGCAACGCCGGAGAGCAGGACGTTGCCCGCGACGGCCCTCTGGTACCCGGCCAGGGAGTGCTTCGCCGTCACGTGGGCGGTTTCATGGCCCAGGACCGCCGCCATCTCCGCCTCGTTGGACAGGCCGACGAGCAGCCCCCGGTTGATGACGATGAAGCCGCCGGGCAGCGCGAAGGCGTTCGGGACGGAAGAATTCAGCACGCGGTACCTGTATTTCAGGTTCGGGCGGTGCGAGACCCGGGCGATCCGCATCCCCACTTCCTGGACGTACGCCTCCAGCTCGGGGTCGCGGTAGAACCCGCCCTGCTGCTGGACGGCGGGCACGTACGCCTGCGCGCCGAGGGCCGCCTCCTCCTCTTCCGTGAAGGAGACGATCGCCAGCTCGGAGCGCCCCGTGACCGGGTTGACCGCGCAACTGTACACGCCTGCGGCCAGCAGGCACAAGGCGATCAGGAAGGCGGGAAGGAAAGCGGGCCCGCGGCGATTCATACCTGCCATTATCCCATATTCGCGGCGCTCCCGCGCACCGGGCGGGCGGTGCGGACCGCCGTTTTACCCGGCATCCCTGTCCGGGACAACTCTGGTATAAGTATATTGAAAGCACCCGAAATCGGAATCCGCGGAGGGCGTCGCATGTCGAAGAGGCGCAGGAAGCGGTACCACCCTCCGGGCACGACGCCCGGCACCCTTGCGGCGCACGCGGAAGCGGGCGGCTTCCCGGTCCGGCTGAAGATGTTCACCTACGACGAGGAGCGCTGCGAGGAGCGGGCGATCGCCGTTCCCGACATCCCGTCGCTGGCGCTGCCGAAGAGGGGGGTCCTGTGGCTGGATGTCGTGGGTCTTTCCGACCCCGGCGTCGTCCGGGCGATCGGCGACCGGTTCGGCATCCACCCGCTGGCGCTCGAGGACGTGCTGAACGTCCCCCAGCGGCCCAAGGTGGAGTGGTACGGCGACCACCTGCTGGTGGTCCTCCGGGAGGTCCGGTACCCGGAACCTCCGGAACAGATATCGTTTTTCCTTTCGTCCCACCTCGTGATCTCTTTCCAGGAGCGGGAGGTCGATTCGTTCGGACCGGTGCGGGATCGGCTGCGGAACGGGAAGAGCCGGATCCGTTCCGAGGGGCCGGATTACCTGCTCTATTCGCTGTGCGACGCCGTGCTGGACGCGTTCTTCCCCACGCTCGAGCGGCTGGGGGACGCGGTCGAGGAGATGGAGGAACGGGTCGTCGCTTCCCCCGTCCCGGAAACGTTTGCCGCCATCCGCCGTCTTAAGCGGGAGCTGCTCGCCGTGCGGCACGCGCTGTGGCCCGCGAGGGACGCGATGAACCTTCTGATGACCGATGAACATTCCCTGATCCGCCCGGGGACCCGCGTGTTCCTGCGCGACTGCTACGACCACACGGTCCAGCTCATGGACATGGTCGAGACGTTCCGCGAGATGGCGTCGGGGCTGGTGGACGAGTACATGTCCGCCGTCTCGAACCGGATGAACGAGGTGATGAAGGTGCTCACGATCGTGGCGTCCTTTTTCATCCCGCTCACCTTCATCGTCGGCATCTACGGTATGAACTTCGATCCGGACGCATCCCCGTTCAACATGCCGGAGCTGCGCTGGGGTTACGGATACCCGGCGGCGCTGCTGGTCATGGCGGCCGTCGCCGCGGGGATGCTCTTCTATTTCCGGAAGAGGAAATGGCTATAATGCGTTTTCCGGTTTGACGCAGGTCAAGGCATCGGGCGGCGAAAGCCGGGATACTGGTGCCGTAGCACGGCGCACGGGTCCCCGTTTCGGGGGCCGTGCCGACAACCCTTGAGGAGGTGCGACATGAAATACCTGATCCTGGGGGGCGGCCCCGCGGGAATCGCCGCCGCGAAGACGGTTCGGAAGGCAAAGCCCGACGCCGAGATCCTGATCGTCACCGAGGAGAAGGCGGCGCCGTACCTTCGTCCCCTGCTGCCCGACTTCATCCTCGGCGACGCGAGCGCCGAGAACACGCTCGACCCGCAGGGGAAGGACCTCCAGGAGATGCTGATCCGGGTGGCGCACGGGAAGACGGCCGTCCGGCTGGAGCCGTCGGTCCGGAAGGTGGTTTTCTCCGACGGGACGGAGGAGGGATACGACCGCCTGCTCGTCGCCACGGGCGGGAAGCCCAGCGTCCCGGCGGTCCTCCGCAAGGATACCCCCATGATCCAGATCTTCGACTCCTGGAAGGACTCCATCGCCATCAAGGAGCTCGCGGCCAGGCCCGGCCCCGCGGTGGTCTACGGCCCGGGTTACCTCGCCATCGAGGGGTGCCGGGCGCTTCGGAAGGCGAAGAAGGAGGTCGTCTGGATCCAGCCGAAACAGCCCCGGCCCGGGTACCCGATCGCCGGAGAGCTCGAGGCGAGCATCCTCGACGAGGTCCGCAACCGGGGCGCCCGGATCAAGGACGGGGACGACATCATCGAGGTGCAGGAAAAAGGAAAGGACGCGTTGACCGTCCAGACCCGGCACGGGGAGACGATCAACTGCTCGCTGGTCGTCGTCGCCACCGAGCGCGTCCCCGCCGTCGGTTTCCTGGCGGGGAGCGGCATCGCGATCGCCTCGGGCGTCCTGGTGGACGAGTACCTGCAGACGAGCCTTCCCGACGTCTACGCTGCGGGCGACTGCGCCGAGTTCAAGGACAAGAAGAGCGGGGAGAGCCGGATCAACTTCGGCTGGCGCAGCGCCATCAAGCAGGGGCAGCTCGCCGGGGAGAACATGGCCGGCGGGAAGAAGCGGTTCGCCGGCAGCCAGGAGGATTACTTCTGGGCGCTGTTCGGGTCCTCCCTCGAGGACCGCGGGAAACGCACCCCCAGCGTCGAAGGGTATTGATCCACTTGGTCGGACGGCGCGCCGGGGGCGTTCTCCTTCTCCTGGCGCTCCTCTTTCCGGCGCTCCTCCTTCCGGGGGCGGCGCGGGCGACGGAGGAGATGGCGGAGCGGACGGGGAAGGATTGCTCCGGGTGCCATGTGGACCCGGGAGGCGGGGGCGAGTTGAACGCCTCCGGGAAGGAGTTCCTGGCCGCCGAGTCCGCGGCGGGGAGGGCGGCGCCTCCCTCCGCGGCCCGGCGCGCCGTGCGCTTCACCGCCGGCTTCCTTCACCTGTTCACCGCTGTGCTCTGGTTCGGCACCATCCTTTACGTCCACCTGTTGCTCAAGCCTGCATACGCCTCCCGGGGGCTGCCTCGGGGAGAGCTCCTGCTCGGATGGAGCTGCATCGTCTCGATCGCGGTCACGGGGGTCGTGCTGACGTACTTGCGGATCCCGTCCCTTGACGCCCTTTTCCACACCCGGTTCGGGATCCTGCTGACGATCAAGATCGGCATCTTTCTGGTGATGGCGGCCACCGCCTTCCTCGTGACCTTCGTCGTGGGGCCGCGCCTGAAGGCCCGCCGGGAGGCGAGTCCGGACAAGGTGGAGCTGACCCCGGAGGAGCTCGCCGCGTTCACCGGCGAGAACGGAACGCCCGCGCTGTTCGCCTATAAAGGGATCATCTATGACGCGTCGGCCAGCCGCCTCTGGAAGGGTGGGGTCCACCTCGGAAAGCACAAGGCGGGATTCGATCTGACCGGCGCGCTGGAACTGGCGCCGCACGGGGAGGACCGGATCCTTCGCCTCCCGGCGGTGAAGAAGCTCGTCGATACCGGCACCCGCCCCGCCAAGCCGCCGCACCTGAAGGGCTTCTATTTCATGGCATACATGAACCTGTTCCTGGTGCTTGCCGTCCTTTTCATCATCTCCCTGTGGCGGTGGTGGTGACCGGATAAGCAGAACGGGGACGTTCCTGAGAACTTCCGTTAAAGT
>JBFLWB010000089.1 GCA_040758155.1 Thermodesulfobacteriota bacterium | reverse complement strand
TATGGCTTGTAAGCCGGAACGCGATGTGGAGATTTTTTACGGTTTTTGTTTTTTCAGCTAAAGTTCCGGTTCATGAGGTCCGAAAGGAGGTGTTGCCCGGTCATGGTTCCACGGTTTCAGGAGGGCTCCATCAACCACAAGTATTTCTCTGTAAGGAGGGGAAAGTGAGACGAACTACGGCTTTTCTGTTTGTCCTGCTGCTGTTTGCGCCGGCCCTGTTCCTGGGCTGCACGGGAGACACCGGCCCCGCGGGACCTGCGGGCGCCGCGGGCGGCACCGCGGGCCCCGGCGACCTCGTTCCGGGGTTCCCTGCGCCTCCGGCGGATAACCTGACGACGGCGTCCGAGACCTGCAACGTCTGCCACGGGGTCGGCGCGCGGTTCCTGCCCATGAACGAGTTTCACGACGCCGCGGTCCTCGATCCGGTCAACACGATCGTCCTGAACATCACCGGAGTGACCTTCCCGGCGACGCCTCCCGTCCAGCCGGTCGTGACGTTCACGATCACCCGGAACGGCGCGGCGTTCACCGGCATCGCGGCGGACGCCACGCTGCGGACCCGACTCTCCTTCGGCATCGCCAAGCTGATCCCCGGGGCGAACGGCGATCCGGACACGTGGCAGAGCTACATCACCAGGGAGGCGAGCGCCAGCACCACAAACGTACCCGGAGGCGTCAATGCGATCACTGTGCCCGTCGGCCAGGCCACGGCGGCCAGCCACGGGACCAACGCCGTCACCGGCGGCACCCTGGTCGAGACCGGCACTGCCGGTACCTACACATTCACGTTCAACCAGCCGCTGGATAACGCTGTGACGTTCCCCGGCTCGGGCGTGCTCGTGGGCTACGACAACACCCTCACCCACCGGGTGGCCGTCCAGACCGCCACCACGCTTGTCACCGAAGGGGACGCCCGCGTGAACGACACTCTCGACGTCCGTCCCGACGGCGGCGCGATAACGGTCACCCGCAACGTCGCCACGACGGCCTCCTGCCTCGAGTGCCACACGCTGTCGACGGTCGCCCCGAGGTGGGGGTTCCACAGCGGCGGCGCCCGCGTCGAGGTGGAGTACTGCGTGGTGTGCCACAACCCGAACTCGATCGATCCCCAGAGCGGGGAAACCGTTGACATGGGCGTGATGACCCACAAGATCCACCGCGGGAAGAACCTCCCCACGGTGCTCGCCGGCGGCAGCTACATCATCTGGGGCAACAACAACAGCGTGCATGACTACTCCCACGTCGGCTATCCCCAGGACGTGCGCAACTGCACCAAGTGCCATAACGCGGCCGACGCCGCCACCCCCGACGGGAACAACTGGCGGGAGCGGCCCTCGCAGAATGCCTGCGGGAGCTGCCACGACGACATCAGCTTCGCGGCCACTCCGCCTGCGGGGAAAGTCCAGCATTCCGGCGGCCCGATCGCGGACAACTCGAGCTGCGTCGTCTGCCACCCGGCCGACGGCTTCGGCGTGGGGCTGAGCGTGACCGTCGCCCACCAGATCCCGGAGCGGGTAGCCGCGGCCGATTTCCAGTTCAACGTCCTTTCCGTAACCGGCACTGCGCCCGGCCAGCGGCCGGTCGTCACCTTCTCGGTGACCAATCCGAACGACAACACCGCGTATGACATCCTCACCCATCCCGCGTTCACGGTCCCCGGCGGCGCCAGCCGGCTGGCGGTCCTGATCGGCTGGATGACCGGGGAAGTCGGGCTGGGCACTCCCGCTGCCGACTACACCAACAAGGGCTCCGGCAACAACGTCGGCCAGCCCGTGTCGATCAACCCGCTCGCCGCCGGCGTGGCGACGAACAACGGGAACGGGACCTTCGCCGTGACCTCTCCTGTCGCGATCCCGGCGGATGCGATCGGGACCGGCATCGCCGCCCTGGAGGGGCACCCGGCCCTCACGGACGGGACCCGTCTCCCCGTGCGCAACGCGTTCCTCTATTTCGGGATCACCGATGTCGATCCCGTGCCGCGGCGCCAGGTGGTCACGGCCACGGGTCAGCCGCTCAAGTGCGACAACTGCCATGACCAGCTCACCATCCATGGCGCGAACCGCACCGATTCCATCGAGGTCTGCGTGATCTGCCACAACCCGAACGCCACCGACATCGGCCGGCGTCCGGCCTCGCCTGCCGTCGGGATCGACGGAAAGCGCGAGGAGACCATCGACTTCAAGAACATGATCCACGCGATCCACGGCTCCGGCGTGACCCACGGCGGAGGCGGCTCTCCCCGCACGACGGCGCTGGTCGTCTACGGCTTCGGCGGGAACCCGGCCGACTTCGGCGAAGTCACCTACCCGGGGAACATGCGCCGGTGCAGCCAGTGCCACGAAGGCACCACCTGGCAGCTCCCGATGCAGCCCGGCATCCTTGCGACGACCGTCAACAGCCCGACGAGCCTGACGGATCCGGACGACGACGGCAACATGACCAAGAACGCCGGCGTCTGCTCCGCCTGCCATGACTCCGCGCCGATCCGGGCGCACATGGTGGTCAACGGGGCGCACTTCAACGTGCTCCAGGGCAACATCATCGAGTAGCTCCACCGGGCGGGCCCTTCGGGGCCCGCCCGCTTTTCTTTTTCCTTCCCGCCAGGAACGCACCGCCCGCCGCGATCCAGAGAACCGCCGGAACCAGCCGATATCCGTAATCCCGATAGAACGTGGCGCGCGGCTCCTTCCGGTAAGGGATTTCGTAGACGGAGGCCCATTCCTTGCGGAGGGGGGAGCGTTCGAGAAGAGTGCCGTCCGCCAGGATCGCGGCGGAGAAGCCGGTGCTGGTGGCGCGGACCACGGGAAGGCGGAACTCGATCCCGCGGGCCAGCGTCATCATGAGGTGCTGGCGCGGCTCGGCCCAATCCCCGAACCAGGAATCGTTGGTCACGTTCAGGAAGAGCTGCGCCCCCTGCTCCGCCAGGGAGCGGGAGAACCCGGGGAAGAGCCCTTCGTAGCAGATCTGCGGTCCCAATATCAATCCGTTCAGCGTTCTCGTCTCCGGCCCGTTTCCCCGGGCGAAGTCGGCCGTGCGGGGGAACAGTCCCTTGAGCGCCGGGAACGCCGCGCTTCCCGGGACGTACTCCCCGAACGCCAGGAGCTTCGTTTTATGGTACGGCGCCGCCGCCTGCCTTCCGTTCCCGTCGAACAGGAACAGGGCGTTCGTCCGCTTTCCGGAGGACGCGTCGTATCCCCGCGCGCCTGCGACCAGCGCGATCGCGTGGCGGGACAGGTATTCCCGCAGCAGGAGGACGTTCCCTTCCTCCATGCCGGCCGGGTGGATGATGTCGGGAAACGCCGATTCCGGCCACACCGCGAAATCCGGCGGGCTCCCGGCCGATGCCGCCAGCCCCCGCGAGGTCGCGGAGAAGTAGCTCGCCAGGATCTCCTCCCGGAAGCGATCTCCCCGCTCCTCCCGCAATCGGAGGTAATCGCCGATGTTCCCCTGGACGACCAGGATTCGCACCTTCGCGTCGGGGGGAGGAAGGGTTTTCCCCCGGAACCATCCCGATGCGTTGAGGACGGCGAGGAAGGCCAGGGCAGCCCCGAGGGCGGCCGCGCCCTTCCGCGATCCGCGGTTTTCCCATGACGCGAGGAACGCAAGGTTGAGCCCGATCGTCGCAGCGCCCAGCCCCTCGAATCCCACGAATTCCGCGAGCTGGAAGGCGGGCATCCCGGCCCCGAACCATGCGTACCCGAGGTTCCACGGGAAAAGCATCGGCCAGATCGACCAGGCAAGAGCGGTCAGCGAGGCGAGAAGGAATCGTTCCGCCCCGGGGGAAAATTTCCGGCGGGAACGGAGCAGCGCGAAGGCGAGCCCGGCCGCGGGGAGGAACATGTGCCCGAGGGCGGCGAACAGGAGAAGAACGAGGATGGAGACGGGCCGGGAGAGGCGGCCGAATTCGTGGGCGGTGTGGGCCACCCAATGGGAAACGATCAGCGTCAGGACGAACTGGGCGAGCCATCCTCCGAACAGGACCCTTTTCCAGGATGTTTCGCGAAGCCAGAAGAGCCAGAGGGGAACGAGACAGAAGAAAAGCGCCCAGGGAGGGAAGGGGATGTAGCTGAAACCGGCGAGCGCGCCGGAGAGAACGGGGAGCAGGAGCGTCATACGCCTATTTTATCTGTGGTATTTTATCTTTTAGAAGGCCACGCGATGCAGATTTCCGGAAAATCCACGGGAGGAATGAAATTGCGAAGAATCCTGGTCCTGTTATCCGTGCTGCTCGCGGCGACAGCGGTTGTTTCCTGCGGGAAGGGCGGCAAGGAACCGGCCGACGTCGGCGCGAGGGGAAAGGTCCTCGCGACGGTGAACGGTGTCCCGATCTACGAGAACGACCTGATGCAGGCCGCGCGGGGCCAGGATCCGGGCGGAGACCCGTTGCGAAGCCTGGTCCGCCAGGAGCTGATCCATCAGAAGGCGTTGAAGCTGGGGCTGGACAACGACAAGGAGTACCGCAGGAGGGTCGGGCAGGCCGAAGCCCAGCTTCAGATGTTCCGGAAGCAGGAGCTGTCGAGAATCCTGAATGACCACATCGTGCGCCAGGCCGTCGTGACGGATGCGGAGATCCGGGAATTCTTCGAGAAGAACGCCGATTTCATCCGGACGCAATATCACGTGCAGATGATCTTCTACCGTGGAGACGAGTCCCGGCTCGCCGATGATTACAGGGCGCTCCAGGGCGGAACGCCGTTCGAGGAGGTGGCGTCCCGGCGCTTCCCGGGGATTCCGAAAGGATCGAAAGCCCCCTGGGACCTCGGATTTCTCGCCTGGGACCGGGTTCCCGAGGAGTGGCGGGAGATCCTTCCGGGGCTGGAGCCGGGCAAGGTGAGCCCGATCCTGTCCCTGCCCGGCGGACACCGCGGGATCATCCGGGTGGTCGCGAAGAAAGTCGACCCGGTCCTCTCCCTGAGCTCGGAAAGGGAGAAAATCGTCAACCGGATGCGCAAGCGGAAAATCGAGGAGCTCCAGGAGAAGATGGTCGCGGAGATGGAGAAGGAATCGGAGATCGTCTACAAGAAGTAGCGGGATCTCGAGGAATCGGCGAATTTCTCCGGGGCTCCTTCCGATAAGAAGAGGAACGGAATCATCACGGGAGCTCGGATGCGACGGGACGATTGGAAATACGACGAGGATTCTTGGGAGGAAGTGCAGGAGGGGGAGCGCGTCCAGCCGCCGGCGGAGAAGCAATGCCGGAACTGCCTGCACTGGATCGGCACGGAAGCGCTCTATTGCAGCTGGTGCGGAAAAGCCCAGGAGGAGGAGAAGAAGAAGCGGTAAGACATCGGATTATTTCTTGACATCGAAAGGACCGGTTGTTAACGTTTGGAATGCTGCAAATCTACGGCTTTTTGCCCATGTTTGCCAGCGGAATCCAGCCAGGAGGTACGAAGCAGTGGCACAAGGAACGGTGAAGTGGTTCAACGACGCGAAGGGGTACGGTTTCATCGCACAGGAAGGCGGGCCGGACGTGTTCGTGCATTTCAGCGCGATCAAGATGGACGGCTTCCGCTCCCTGAAGGAAGGCGAGCGCGTCGAGTTCGAAATCACGGAAGGCCCCAAGGGACCCCAGGCCGCCAACGTCACCAAGGCGTAACGACGGTAACCCGGGAGAAAAAACCCTGAAAACAAGAACCCCGGCGGGAAACCGCCGGGGTTTTTTTTTGATGCCATGGATGGCATCATGCCGCGGAGGCCATGGATGGCCGGGAGCGGCGAGCCATGCGCCCCGCGCTGTCGCCGTGCTCCTTACTTCGCGGGAGGCGCGGCCGGGGCCGGCGGTGCGGCCGGCGCCTGCGGCGCCGGGGCGGGAACGGCCGACGCGGGGGCGCTGCCCTTCATGAGACTCCGGGTTTGCCCGCCGCCGGAGAAGTAGGCCAGGAACAGCGACGTGATCATGAACAGGATCGCCGCCCCCGCCGTCAGCTTGCCGAGGAAGCTGGTGGGCCCGGAGGAGCCGAAGAGCGTCTGGGAGGATCCGCCGCCGAAGACCGCGCCGATGTCGGAGCCTTTCCCGGTCTGGAGGAGGATGACGAGGATCATGGCGATCGATACGACCACGTGCAGGATGACGATGAACGTGTACATGGCTTGCTCCGCTTCTTCGAGAGACGTTATTTGAACTTCACGATCCGGGCGAACGAATCCGCCTTGAGGCTTGCGCCGCCCACCAGGGCGCCGTCGATATCTTCCTTCGACATCAGCGTGTCGATGTTGTCCGGCTTCACGGAGCCGCCGTACAGGATGCGGACGGAGTCCGCCGCGGCGCCCCATGCCCCTTTAAGGCGCGAGCGCAGGAAGGCATGGACCTCCTGCGCCTGCTCCGGCGTCGCCGTCCTGCCGGTCCCGATGGCCCAGACCGGCTCGTAGGCCACGACGACCTTCGGCCCTTCGGCCGCCGGGACGTCCTTCAGCCCCTCGATGAGCTGCGTTTCGACCACTTCGAAGGTCTTCCCGGACTCGCGCTGCTCCAGCGTCTCCCCCAGGCAGAAGATCGGGGTCAGCCCGGCGGCGAGCGCCGCGCGGACCTTCCGGTTCGCCGACCCGTCGGTCTCGGAGTAGTACTGCCGGCGCTCGGAGTGCCCGATGATGCAGTGGGTCGCCCCGGCCTCCTTCAGCATCCGCGGGGAGACCTCCCCGGTGTAGGCGCCCTCGTCCTCGAAATGGACGTTCTGCGAAGCCACGGAGACGCCGCTGCCCCGGACCAGCTCCGCGACGGTCCCGATCGACGGGTACGGCGGCGCGAGGACGATCTCGACCCCCCGGGCGTCGGACACCAGCGGAAGGAACGCCCTCACGAACGCCGCGGCTTCCCCCGCGGTCTTGTACATCTTCCAGTTGCCCGTGATGACCGGGACGCGCATGGCGTCAGCGGGCCCCGGACACGTATTTGGCCAGGTCGACGAGGCGGCTGGAATAGCCCCACTCGTTGTCGTACCAGGCCAGGACCTTCACCATCTTGCCGGCGATGACCTTCGTCGACAGGGAGTCGAACGCGGACGAGCACGGGTCGTGGTTGAAGTCGATGGAGACCAGCGGAGCGTCCACGTACTGCAGGATCCCCTTCAGCGGCCCCTCGGCGGCCTTCTTCATCGCCGCGTTGACCTCCTCGGCCGTGACGGTCTTCGTAAGCTCCGCCGTCAGGTCGACGACCGAGACGTTCGGGGTCGGGACGCGGATCGCCATCCCGTCGAGCTTCCCCTTCAGCTCGGGGATGACCAGGGAGACGGCCTTTGCGGCCCCGGTGGTCGTGGGGATCATCGACATCCCGGCGGCGCGGGCCCTGCGGAGGTCCTTGTGCGGCAGGTCGAGGATCTTCTGGTCGTTGGTGTAGGCGTGGATCGTGGTCATCAGCCCCCGTTCGATGCCGAAGTTGTCGAGGAGCACCTTGGCCACCGGCGCGAGGCAGTTCGTGGTGCAGGAGGCGTTGGAGAGGATCCGGTGCTTCGCCGGGTCGAACGTCTTCTCGTTCACCCCCATGACGATGGTGGCGTCCTCGCCCTTGGCCGGCGCGGAGACGATGACGCGCTTCGCGCCCGCCTTCAGGTGCTTCTCGCACCCCTCGCGGTCGGTGTACTTGCCGGTGGACTCGATGACGATCTCGACGCCCAGCTTGCCCCAGGGAAGCTCCGCGGGATCCTTGACCGCAAGGACCTGGATCTCCTTCCCGGCCACCACGATGGCGTTTTCCTTCGCCGAGACGGACTCTTCGAACCGTCCGTGGACGGAGTCGTACTGGAGGAGGTGCGCCAGCGTCTTCGCGTCGGTGATGTCGTTGACGGCGACGACCTCCAGAGCGGGGTCCTTGTATGCTGCGCGGAAGAAGTTCCGTCCGATCCGTCCGAATCCGTTGATGCCCACTTTCACGGCCATGGCGTATACCTCCGTCGGGTTCTCTCAGGGATGACGTCCCGGGAAAAGAGTAATTATACCTTGACCTTATCCACTGTCAAATGGGGCAGGTATATAATCAGTTGAACCCGATCCCCTTCTTTCGGAGGAGGTCCTTCGGGTCGATCGTCCCCTCCTTGGAGAAGGGGATGTGGACGAGCCCGACGACGGGGGCCGTCACCCCCACGGAGCCGTTGAAAGAGTAGGGGACCGCGCGGGCTCCGAGGAACTCCTGGAGCGCGGCCGGGAACGCCTCGACGGACAGGAGCACGGGGACCTCCACGATCGTTTCGCCGGACGCCTCGATGCGGGTCTCCTCTTTCTTCTCCCCGCTTGCGAGGCGCTGCGTCCCGAGGGTCGCAGTGTAGGAGACCTGGGACACGACCAGCGCGTAGGAATTGGGATTGGTCACCGACAGGTGAAGGATCGCCTCCAGCGGTTCCCGGGACTGGAAGGGGTTCCCGGCGAGGCCGATGGAGACCAGCCTCACCTTCGGGTTCTTGAAGACGCTCCGGACCAGCGGCTTGCAGGAGGACGCGGAGAGCAGGAGCGCCGGGAGGAGCAGGAGGAGGGCCAGCCGCTTGACGATCCGGATCTCCGACGTGCGGGCGCACCCGGCGCTGCCGGAGAGCGCGCTGTTCGATCGCATAAGGAAGATTATAGGCGTTCCGGCCGGGGAGATGGTGCGGTTTTCCGTCGTGCGCCGGGGGCTCGATGCACGCGGAAAGGGGAGCGTGCGGAGGGTCTACACCGTGGAGCTCGCCCTGCGGTCCGAGGCGGAAGAGGAGGCGGTCTGCGCCCGCGTCCCGAACGCACGGCGGCGGGAGCCCTCCCCCGATCCGTTCCCGCCTGCCCCCGTGCGGAAACCTCCCGTCCCCCCCGTGGTGGTGGGGATGGGGCCGGCGGGGCTGTTCGCCGCGTTGACGCTGGCGCGGTTCGGCGCCCCTCCCGTGATCCTCGAGCGCGGGCGGCCGGTCGAGGAGCGGCGCCGCGACGTGGACCGGTTCTGGAAGGACGGCGTCCTCGATCCGGAGAGCAACGTCCAGTTCGGGGAGGGCGGGGCCGGGACCTTCTCCGACGGGAAGCTCTCCACGCGGATCGGGGACCCGCTCGTGGAGCACGTCGTTTCCGTCTTCGCGGAGCTCGCCGCCATCCCCGACCTTCCCCTCGACGCGAAGCCGCACGTCGGGACCGACCGCCTGCTGGGCTTCTGCCGCCGGATGCGGGAAGAGCTTCTCGCCCTGGGGGCGACGGTGCGTTTCGGGGCGCGCGTCGATGGGCTGCTCGTGGAGGGCGACGCGGTCCGCGGGGTGCGGCTGGCGGGAGGGGAGGAGATCCTTTCCCCCGTCGTGGTGCTGGCGGTGGGCCACTCCGCGAGGGACACGGTCCGGCGGCTGCACGGGCAGGGCGTGCACATGACCCCCAAGGGGTTCGCCGTGGGGTTCCGCGTGGAGCATCCGCAGCGGCTGATCGACCGGATCCAGTACGGGCGGGACGCGGGGAAGGGGCTCCCCCCCGCCGACTACCGCCTCGCGGCGCGCGCCCCGGGCGGACGCGGCGTCTACTCCTTCTGCATGTGCCCGGGCGGGGAAGTGCTGCAGGCAGCGTCCGGGGAAGGGCAGGCGGTGGTCAACGGGATGAGCCGGCGGGCGAGGGATTCCGGCTTCGCCAACAGCGGCATCGTGGCGGCGGTGGGTCCGGAGGAGTACGGGGCGGCCGCGGGGCCGGAGGGCTCCCCCCTTGCGGGGATCGTCTTCCAGGAAGAGATCGAGCGCCGCGCATGCGCGCGCGGAAGCGGGTCGTTCGCCCTCCCGGCGGCGAACCTCCTTTCCTTCGTCCACGGGACAGCGCTTTCTCCCTCCCCGGCGCGTACGCTGGCTCCCGGGACGGCGGAGGACACCCTTCGCGGGATCCTCCCGGAACGGGTGGAGGAGGACCTGCGGACCGGGCTCCTGCGGTTCGGGCAGACGATGCGCGGCTTCCTGACGAAGGAGGCGACGCTTTACGCCGTGGAGTCGCGGACCTCCTCGCCGGTGCGCATCGAGCGGGTGAATTATGAGTCGGTCTCCCGCAAAGGGTTGTATCCTGTGGGGGAAGGGGCGGGGCACGCCGGGGGGATCGTTTCCTCCGCCGTGGACGGGATCCGGGCGGCCCTTCGCATTCTCGAAACATATTCCACTTAGAAAGCCGAGGGCGTCGGAATGCCGAAGGTCCGGTACGTTAAGGATATCAAGGAAGGGGAGCAGATCCGGGAGCTGTTCCTCGTGGCGGGCAAGGCGCAGCTCACCAGCAACGCGGGGAAACCGTACCTGAGCCTGCAGCTCCGCGACCGGACGGGGACCATCGAGGCGAGGGTATGGGACCGGGCGGAGGAGATCGGCAAGCGGTTCGACCGGGACGACGTGGTCGAGGCCAGCGGCAGCGCGATCTCCTACCAGGGACGCGTCCAGCTCAAGGTCCACGACGTCCGCCGCGAGGAGGGGGGCGCGAGGGACCTTTCCGAGTACCTCCCGGTCACGCGGAAGGGGATCGACCCGCTCTGGTCGACGCTCCAGGCGCACATCGCCGAGGTGAAGGACCCGGACATCCGGAAGCTGCTGTCGGCCGTGTTTCCCGATCCGCCCGCGACGGACGTGGCGCGCCGGTTCCGCCAGGCGCCCGGCGGCAAGACGATGCACCACGACTACATCGGCGGGCTGCTGGAGCACACCGTTTCGGTCGCCGGGATCTGCCGGTTCCTCTCCTTCCATTACGAGAACGTGGACGCCGACATGCTGACCGCGGGGGCGCTGCTGCACGACGTGGGTAAGGTGCACGAGCTATCGTACGAGGGCGCCTTCGACTACACGGACGAGGGGCGGCTGCTGGGGCACCTCTACATGGGCGCGGAATACGTGGACGGCATCTGCGGATCCATTTCCGGCTTCCCCGGGGAGAAGACGATGCTGCTCAAGCACATGATCCTCTCCCACCATGGCGAGCTCGAGTACGGATCCCCCAAGCGGCCCAAGACGCTGGAGGCGGTCCTGCTCCATTTCGTGGAGAACATGGATGCCAAGGTGACGGCCTTCAACGACGCGATCGCGGACCTGCCGGAGGGCGCCCGCTGGACCGACTACCAGCGGATGTTCGAGCGGTACCTCTTCTCCGGGAAGTCCCCCCGCCCCCGGGGAGACGCCTGATGGAGGAGCTGCGGGAGTTCCTCGAGGAGCGGGAGCGGCAGCAGCTCCTGCGGCGGCTGTCCCCCTCCGAGGAGCGGCGCCCCGGCCTCGCGACGCGGGGAGGGCGGCAGTACGTCGACTTCTCCTCGAACGACTACCTTGGGCTCTCGTCCCACCCGGCGCTGGTCGCCGCGGCGAAGGACGCCCTCGACCGGTACGGGGTGGGCGCGGGGGCTTCCCGCCTGATGAGCGGAAACCTGGCGATCCACCACGAGCTGGAGGAGGCGGTCGCGTCGTTCAAGGGCGCGGAGAGCGCGCTGGTCTTCAACTCCGGGTACCAGGCGAACACGGGGATCGTCCCGGCGCTCTTCGGCCGCCACGACGTCATCCTCGCGGACCAGCTCTGCCACGCCAGCCAGCTCGACGGGGCGCTGCTCTCGCGCGCGACGCTGGTCCGGTTCCGCCACAACGATCCGGAGCATCTCTCCTCGCTGCTGGAGAAGCGCCGCGGGACGTTCCGCAAGGCGCTGGTGATGACGGAAAGCGTCTTCAGCATGGACGGCGACCGCGCTCCGCTGAAGCTTCTCCTCGAGACAGCGCGCCGCCACCAGTGTCTCTTCATGGTCGACGAGGCGCACGCAACGGGAGTCTTCGGGCCGCAGGGGCGGGGATGCGTCGAAGCGGAGGGGCTTACCGGGGAAGTCGATCTCGTGATGGGGACGTTCAGCAAGGCGCTGGGTTCCTTCGGCGCCTACCTTGCGGCCTCCCGGACGGTCGTCGAGTTCCTCGTGAACTCCGCCCGCAGCTTCATCTACTCGACGGCGCTGCCCGCCCCGGTGATCGCCGCGAACCTCGCGGCGCTGCGGCTTTGCCTCGAGGGCGAGACGCACGGGGAGCGGCTCCTGGCCCGATCGGAGGAGTTCCGGAGCGCTCTCCGGGCGAAAGGGTGGCTCGTGGGAGGCGACAGCCAGATCGTGCCGGTCGTGGTCGGCCAGAGTTCCCGGGCGGTCGAGCTTTCCGGGCGGCTGGCCGGGCAGGGATTCCTCTCCCTGCCGGTCCGCCCGCCGACGGTGCCGGAAGGGTCGGCAAGGCTGCGCTTCTCCCTGACCGCCGCCCACAAGGACTCCCACCTCAAAGGCGTCCTGGAGGCGCTCGGTGCCGCGTGAGGAGTTCGCCGTCGCGGGCGGGGGCGCGGCGCCCTCGCTGGTGCTGCTTCCCGGCTGGGCCACGGACAGCCGCGTGTTCGACGGCCTCTTTCCCGGCGTCGCCTCGGCGCGCGTTTCAGGGTCGCTGCGCCCCGACGGTTTCCATGACCGCCTGGCCGCTTTCCTGGACGGCGCGGCGCGCAACCCCGTGACGGTCATCGGGTGGTCGCTCGGAGGTTTCCTCGCGGCGGAGTTTGCGGCGCGGCATCCCGGGCGGGTGCGCCGGCTCGTCCTGGTCGGCGTCCGGAAGCGATACCCCGCGGCCGACGTGGAAGCGGCGCGGGAGCGGCTGCTGAGCGACCGGGAGGGCTGCCTTTCCGATTTCTATGCGCAGTGCTTCTTCCCTTCGCGGATGAAGGAATACCGGCGATTCCGCTCCGGCCTCCAGGCGGAGTACCTCCGGGAGATGGACGACGAGGCGCTGCTTTCCGGGCTGTCCTTCCTGTCCGGGGCCGTGCTGTCCGCGGAAGATCTCCCGGCGTGCCCCGTGACGATCGTCCACGGGGAGAGGGACGTGGTCGCCCCGGCCTCCGAGGCGGAGGAGCTGGCGCGGGAGTCGGGACGCGCGGCGTTCCGTCTTCTCGCGGGGGCGCCGCACGCCGCGTTCCTGGACGAGCGATTCCGGGCGGCCGCGTCCGATGACTGACCCCGCGGTCGCGCGCCGCTTCTCGATCGGCGCCTCGCGCTACGAGGCGCACGCCCACGCCCAGCGGCTGTCGGCTGCGGACCTCCTGGCGTTCACCCGGGACGCCCTCGAGGGGAGACGGGTCGAAAGCATCCTCGAGCCCGGCTGCGGGACCGGCCTTTACACCCGGATGCTCCTCGAAGCCTTTCCCGGCGCGTCGATCGAGGGGGTGGACATTTCCGCGGAGATGGTCCGGCTGGCGCGGGAGCGGATCGCCGACCCGAGGGCGCGCTTCGCGACGGGCGATGCCGAGGAGATCGTCTCGGGGACGTACGACCTGGTCACGTCGAACGCGACGTTCCAGTGGTTCCGGACGTTCGGGCGCACCGTGCGCCGGATGGCATCCCTGCTTTCGGAGGGCGGGCGCCTCACGTTCTCCTACTTCGGTCCGGGGACGTTCGCGGAGCTCGACGAGGCGATGCGGGCGGAGCGGGAGGGATCGCGCGCGGACCGGACCGCGGCGGCGGGGTTCCTCTCCCGGGAAGAGATCGAGGCCGCGATGTCCGGCGCCTTCGCCCGCTGGAGCGTCGAGGAGCGCTCGTACCGGCAGGATTTCCCGGACCTGATGGGGCTGCTGAAGAGCATCCGGTACACGGGGGTCGGCGGCTCCGGTTCGCAGGGCGGCTGGAGCCCTGGGCGGCTCGGCCGGGTCGAGCGGGCGTACCGGGAGCGGTTCGGCGCGATCCGGGCGACGTACCAGGTGTTCCTGTGCGGCGGGTCGGAGAGGAAGGAGGAAGCGCCATGAAGGGGATCTTCGTCACGGGCACCGATACCAACGTGGGGAAGACGATGGTCTGCGGCCTCCTGGCGGCATTCCTCCGCGAGCGGGGGATGAACGCCGTCACGCAGAAATGGGTGCAGACGGGGACCCAGGGATGGCCCGCGGACCTCGCGATGCACCGGCGCCTCATGAAGCTGCCGCAAGACATCCCGGAGGACATGCTCGGGGACCTCTGTCCGTACCGGTTCTCCTATCCAGCGTCGCCGCACCTGGCTGCGGAGCGGGAGGGGAAGCGGATCGATGTGTCGGTGATCGAGGCGGCGTACCGGCGGCTGGAGCGATCCCACGACGCCGTCGTCGTGGAAGGAGTGGGGGGATTCCTCGTTCCCCTGTCCCAGGAGATGCTGCTCGGCGATCTCGTCGCCCGCCTTGGGCTGCCCGTCCTGATCGTGGTGGGGAATCGTCTCGGGGCCATCAACCTCGCGCTGCTCACCGTTGAGGCGGTCCGCCGCCGGGAGATCCCGCTGGCGGGGCTGGTCTTCAACCGGCCGCCGGGAGGCGTCGACTGGTGCCCGGAGGAGCTGCTGGCCGACAACATCCGCGTCATCGCGGAGATCGCGAAGGCGCCGGTTTTGGGGGAGGTGCCGTTTTTGTCCCGCCCGGACGCGGACGCCGAGGCGTTCGAGCCGGTGGGGCAGGCGTTCCTCGAGCGGTGGAGGACGGCCTGATGCCCGTCTGGCATCCGTACACGCAGATGAGCACCCTGGCGGCCGACCCGTCGCTGCGGATCGAGCGCGCGGAGGGGCTGTTCCTGTACGACACGGACGGGAACCGGTACTACGACGCGATCTCGAGCTGGTGGTGCGTGGTCCACGGCCACGGGCATCCGCGGATCCGCGAGGCCGCGGCGCGACAGATGGAGCGGCTGGACCATGTCCTGTTCGCCGGCGTCACCCACGAGCCCGCGGAGCGGCTTGCCGCGCGTCTTTCCGCCATCGCCCCCGGAGGGCTCTCGCGCGTCTTCTTCTCGGACAACGGCTCCACGGCGGTGGAAGTGGCGCTCAAGATGTCGCTCCAGTACCGGCGGAACGCGGGGGAGGAGCGGCGGACCGGGTTCGTGTGCCTCGACCGCGGGTACCACGGCGACACCACGGGGTGCATGAGCGTCAGCGGCGTGGAGGCGTTTCTCCGCTCATTCCTCCCGATCCTGTTTCCCTCCCGGCGCGTCCCGGCGCCGTGCTGCTACCGGTGCCCCGCGGGGAAGTCGCATCCCGGCTGCGACGCGGCCTGCCTGCGCTTCCTGGAGGAGGCGCTGGAGGAGGAGAAGGGAAGGACCACGGCGGTCATCCTCGAGCCGTTGCTGATGGCCGCGGGGGGGATGATCGTCTACCCGCCGGAATACCTCGCCGGCGCGGCGCGGCTGGCCCGCGCCTTCGGCGCGCAGCTGATCGTCGACGAGGTGGCGACGGGGTTCGGCCGCACGGGGACGATGTTCGCGTGCGAACAGGCCGGCGTCTCTCCCGACTTTCTGTGCCTGTCGAAGGGGATCGCGGCGGGGACGATTCCCTTCGCGGCGACGCTTACCACCGACGCGGTGCACGAGGCTTTCCTCGGGGAGCCGGACAGCGGGAAGACCTTCTACCACGGCCACACCTACACGGCGAACCCGGTGGGTTGCGCCGTGGCGAACGCCTCCCTCGACCTGTTCGAAGAGAACGCACTGTTGGAGAATGTCCGTGCTGTTGCGCCGCGGCTGGGGGGGGCGTTCCGCTCCTTCGCCGGCCTGCCGGGCGTGGGGGACGTCCGGCACATCGGCATGGTGGCCGCCCTCGAGATGGTGAAGGACCGGAAGACGAAGGAACCGCTGCCGGGGACCGACCCGCTCTTCCGCGCGGTGAGGCGCGAGGGGCTGCGCCGCGGGCTGCTCCTCCGCCCGCTGGGTAACGTGATCTACCTGTTCCTCCCGCAATGCACGACGCCTGCGGAGCTGGAGGACATCCTCGACCGGTTCGAGGCGACGCTGCGGAGCGTCCTCCGGTGACCGCCGCGGGCCCCTGCCTGGCGCACGAGACACTCCCCTTCGGGGACGCCTCGCAGCCGGACCAAAGTGTGTACGTCCTCAGCAAGGGGAGTGTCTTGATGATGTCAAAAGTGGTATCATAATTTCCGATGACGCAGCGAGGGAAGCTCGTCGACAAGGCCCGGAACAACCCGGCAGGCATCCGCTTCGGGGAACTTTGCCTTATGGCCGAGCATTTGGGTTTCGTCAAGCGGGGAGGCAAGGGTTCCCACGTCGTCTACGTGAAAGAGGGCGTGGAGGAGATTTTAACTTTCCAGGATCGGCACGGGATGGCAAAGCCGTATCAAGTGAAACAATTGCTCGCGGTGATCGAGA